>CAUJKI010000542.1 GCA_963205015.1 Pseudomonadota bacterium | reverse complement strand
TCGACGCTGCTAGCGCCTTGAAAATTCGATCGTTCGCCTCGTCCATTGACATGTTATATAAATATAACATAATGAGCCCGCGTACAAGGAGGAGGTCCAATGGAGCTGAAGTTCAAAGTTGCGGCGCGGATCGCCAAGCCGGTGTCCGAGGTCTTCGAGGCCGTTGCCAATCCGACCGAGCTCTCCCGCTATTTCACCACTGGCGGTGCCAAGGGGCGGCTCGAAACCGGCTCAACGGTAACGTGGGATTTCCACGACTATCCTGGCGCCTTCCCCGTCGAGGTCGTCGAGGTCGAGAAGGACCGGCGGATCGTTTTGCGCTGGGCGGCGAACGAAGGAGCGCCTTCGGATGGCGATGCCGCGGTGACGGCCTCAGCCGGCTATCAGACGACGGTGACGATGACCTTCGAGCCGCTTGATGACGGGCGCACGCTCGTGTCGATCAGCGAGGAGGGCTGGCGCGAGACGCCGGGTGGCCTCAAGGCTTCCTACGGCAATTGCCAGGGCTGGACGCAAATGCTCTGCGCGATGAAGGCGTATGTCGAGTACGGCATCAATCTGCGCGAGGGGATGTTCAAGTAAGCGGGAGGCGTGGCCGGTTCGCCTATCGTGTGCCGCCCACGCCAATGCCTCCGCCCCTGCCACCGCGTACGGCGGTCGGAACGTGGATCATGTGGCCACCGGCACGGCGATGGTGATGGGCGCCCTTATGGCGGCGTGCGGCGCCATAGTAGCCGAGGCCGTAGCCGCCGACGTATCCACCCTCGCCCGTGGCCTCACCGTCGATGAACTGATACTGGTACTGGTGGACGGTGATGTTGCGCTCTTCGATGGTGAGATTCAGCGGTGTCTTGCCGTCGGGATTGATGATGACGTGCCGCTCCGGCGGCAAGGCGCGGAACACGCGCACGCCCTCCTCGATCGTCACGGTTGCGCCATAGAACGGGCGCGTCTCGATGCGCGTGAGGGAGGCTGCAGCAGCGGCGCTGGCGCCGGCAAGCAGCAGGGCGAGGCTGAGAAGCGAGGTGGACAGCAGCGCGCGACGCATGGCGGTACAACTCCGGCAGAAACGCATGTGTCGGACATACTACCCGAGGCGCGCGTCCGCTCATTAAGAAATAGGTAACGATGCTTAACGTTCGTGCGTCTCTGCGTCGAGGACGCGCGCGCCCGGAGGCAGCGTGAAACCGCGCAGCAGCTCGGCCAATGCCATGGGCCGCTTACCGGCGCGCTGCACCTCGATGAGGCGGATAGCGCCCTCGCCGCAGGCGATGGTGCCGGCGTCGTCGAGGATGGTGCCGGCGGGGCCGGAGCCATTGGCCCGCACGGCGCGCAGTACCTTGAGGCGCTCCACGCGACCCTCGTGGATGAGTTCGAAGAAAGCGCCCGGCCATGGCGCGAGGCCGCGGATCTGGTTGTGGACCGCTTCGGCTGCGCGCGACCAATCGATGCGCGCTTCGGCCTTGTCGATTTTAGCAGCGTAGGTGATGCCCTCTGTCGGCTGAGGCGTACACGCGAGCGCGTTATTCTCGAGTGCCGCAAGCGCTTGGACCATCAGCGCGGCGCCGCGCGCGGCCATGAGATCGTGCAGCTCGCCGGCCGTCATCTCAGGGCCGATGGCAATGGGCGCGCTCGCGCAGACAGGACCTGTGTCCAGACCTTCGTCCATGCGAATGATGCTGGCCGCGGTCTCGGTGTCGCCGGCCATGACCGCGCGCTGGATCGGCGCCGCGCCCCGCCAGCGTGGCAACGCCGAGGCATGGAGATTGAAGCAGCCGAAGCGCGGCGCATCGAGGATGGGACGCGGCAGGATGAGACCGTAAGCCACGACGACGGCCGCGTCGGCGCCGTGCGCCCGGAACGTGTCATGTGCCGCCGGGTCACGCAGCGTGCGTGGCGTCAGGACGGGAATCCCGGATTGCTCGGCAAGCCTGTGGACGGGCGACTTCTGCTCATGCATTCCACGGCCCGCCGGACGCGGCGGCTGGGTGTACACCGCGATGACCTCATGACCGGCCTCGGGAATGGCCGCCAGCGTCGGCACGGAGAAGTCCGGCGTGCCCATGAAGACGATGCGCAGCATGACCATTGAGCTCCCAGCGCGAGGCCTCAACCGCGGGCAACCTCACCGTATGGTGACCCTCGCCCCGGCATGTGGCTCTCTGGGAACCACTCCTTGCCAGCACGCGAGGGCGAGCAGTCCTACACTGATGGGCCGTCCTTCGCCTGCTTGCGGAAGCGGCGGATGATGATGTCACGCTTCAGGCGCGTCAGAAAGTCGATGATCAGCTTGCCGTCCAGATGGTCCATCTCATGCTGGATGGCGGTCGCCAGCAGGCCGTCGGCAGTCAGCTCCTGGCGGGCGCCGGTGCGGTCGGTGTAGCGCACCGTCAGCGCGGATGGCCGCTCGATCTCGATGCGCACGTCGGGGATGGAGAGGCAACCTTCCTCGTGCATACGCATCTCGCCTCCGAGCGACACGATCTCGGGATTGATCATGGCGATCGGCTGCTTTTCCTCGTCCTTGTCGGTGACGTCGAGCACCAGCAGGCGGCGCGGCACACCCACCTGCACGGCTGCCAGCCCGACGCCGGGTGCGTCGTACATAGTTTCCAGCATATCGTCTACCAGCCGGTTCAGCTCGTCGTCGACACGTTCGACGGGCGCGGAGGGCTGCCGGAGAATGGGGTCGGGGAGGATGATGATCGGTCGTTTCGCCATGCCGCTCAGATAGGCAAGGCCGCCGCGCCGGTCAATTGTCATTCCGATTGCATGGTTGGCACTGAGATTGCGTTGCGCTCCGGGCCCGGCTGGGCTACCTGCTCGCGGGATCGATCCGGCAACTGCCAATGCGAGGAACGGGACGTGTCTGAGGCCTTCGTGCTCGGCTGGGAGGAATGGGTCGGTCTGCCCGATCTCGACCTGCCCGCGATCAAGGCCAAGGTCGACACCGGCGCCAGAACCTCGGCGCTGCACGCCTTCTTCGTCGAGCCTTTCGGTTCCCCCTCCCGGCGCATGGTGCGCTTCGGCGTCCATCCCATTCCGGGCCGCAACGACGTGACGGTGACCTGCACGGCGGAGGTGGTCGACCATCGCGAGGTAACGAGCTCGAATGGCGAGAGCGAGATGCGCTACGTCATCCGCACTCCCGTCAAGCTCGGCGAACGCACGTGGCCGATCGAGCTCACGCTCGCCAATCGCGAGACGATGAGCTACCGCATGTTGATCGGCCGCCAGGCCATCCAGGACGACATGCTCGTCGATCCCGCGACATCCTTCCGCCAGCCGCGCCTGAGCTATCGCCGCTACGACATTCCGACGCGCACGGCCGAGGATCGTCGTCCGCTCACTATCGGCCTTCTCACGCGCCGACCGGACAATGCCACCAACCGGCGCATCCAGCGCGTCGCCGAGCGACGCGGGCACACGTTCGTGATGGTCGACCGGGATCGCGTCTCGCTCTTCATCGACACGAGCGATCCGGCGATCCTGCTCGATGGCGCGAGTGCGCCGCACTGCGATGCGCTCATCGTGCGGCCGGGTCGTGGCACGCCGACCTTCTCGGCGGCCGTTGCCCGTCAGTTCGAGACGCTCGGTGCCGTCGCCATCAACGGACCCGATGCAATGCTGCGCGTCGCCGATCCGCTCGCCACCCGCCAGCTTCTCGCGCGCGCGGGCATCCCTGTACCCGCTGCCGCCGTGAGCAGCGCCGCCACCAATCCCGATGCCGCCGACCGGCACCTCTTTGCCGACGGTTTCGCCAGCCACGCGCTGGGGCCGCTTGTCCGCCACACGATTGTCGGCGGCCGCGCGGTGGCGGCGATGTCGCGCAATGCGCGCGAGCGCGACGACATCGGCTTGGAGGCCGAATGGCGCGCCGATGATGCGGCCGCGATCGGTGCTACGCGTGCTGTCGCGGAGCGCGCGACGCGCGTGTTGGGCCTCGATCTTGCCGGCGTTGATATGGTTGCCGCGCGCCAGGGGCCGATCGTCGTCGGCGTGACGTCATCGCCCGCGATCTCGCTTGCCGAGCGCGTCTCGGGCGCGGCGATCTCCGAGGCGATCGTCGTCTATATCGAGCAGACGGCGCGGCCGGCGGTGCGAAATCAGTAAAGGCGGACGGGGCCGGGAGCATGTCCCCGTTTTTGGGATGCTAACGCACTCGATAGCGTTCGATCGCATCGGGATCGAACGTGAAGCCGAGACCGGGGCGATCGGGGACCGCGACGTGACCATCCTCGATGGCAATGCGCTCGCGATAAAGCATGGCCGTCCACGGCATGTACTCAAGCCACGTCGCATTGGCGAACGCGCCGAGTAGCGACACACTCTGCTCGGTGAACAGGTGGTTCGAGATCGCGATGTCGTGCGCGGCGGCAAGGTGCGCGACCTTGATGAACTCGCTGACGCCGCCGACGCGACCGAGATCCGCCATCCAGATGTCGGCGGAGCCGTGCGCCAACATCTCGCGGAAGCCGTAGCGGGTCGCTTCCGTCTCGCCGCTGGCGATCGGCGTATCGATTGCAGCGGCGACGCGTCCCGAGGCCCTATGGTCGTACGGCGGCACGGGCTCCTCGAACCACGTGAGATCGAAGGCTTCGAGCTTGCGGCCGAGGCGGATGGCGTGATCGGCCGTGAAGCCGCGGCTCGCATCGCACATGAGCGATACCTTAGGGCCGATCGCCTTGCGTACGGCGGCGACGCGCTCGACATCCTCTTCGACGTGCTTTTTGCCAAGCCGCATCTTCACGCCGGCAAAGCCCTGCGCGATATAGCCCGCGGCTTCCTTGGCAAGCTCATCGGGCGTCGACGAGAGCCAGAGGCCGGCGCTCGAATAGACAGGTATGCGGTCGTGCGCGCTGCCAAGCATACTGGAGACAGACGCACCCAGAGCCTTGCCCTTGGCATCCCAGAGTGCGGTATCGATCGCTGCGAGGCCGAAGATCGTCACGCCTTTGTGGCCGAGGAAGTAGAGCTCGCGCCAGAGCTTCTCCCAGATGCGTTCGGCGTGGCGGATATCCGCGCCGACCACCGCCGGCTTGAGGCTCGTGACCATGCTCTCGAGCACTTCGATGCGCCGCCCGCCATTGGTGAAAAGGAAACTTTCGCCGGTCACGCCGACGTCTGTGTCGAGGAAGACGAGCACGCAGCGAATACGGTCGTGCCCGACACCGCTCGAATTGAGCGTCGGCCGTGCCAGCGGCAGCTCGACGATGATCGTGCGCAGGTTCGTGACGCGCATGGCGCTCTCCCCGAGGCAGGCGATTTCTCTTCGCACAACGTTCGCGCGGCCGGCCTTGCCCGCGCAAGGTTCAATGCGCCGCCATGAGCTCGCTGTCGGGTTCTTCGGCACGACCGTAGAAAATACGACCGTCCGGCGATTTCGTGCGGACGGCGCGGCCACGTCCGACGAGGTAGTTGGCGTGCGCCAGCGTCTCGGCCAGCGCGAGGCGCCCCTGGCCCTCCTGCACGGCGCGGGCGAAGAGGCCACGGGCGAGCTCCATGGCGACGCGCGGCCGGTCCATGAGGCGGGCGAGTTCGTCGAGGCGCAGCTCGTGGTGGCGTGCAAGCTGGTCAGCACGCGCGTGCAGGCCGTAGAAGGGCAGTCCGTGCGAAGGCAGCACCAGCGCATCCGCCGGCAGTGCTTTGAAGCGCGGCAGCGAGGCGAGATAGTCGGCGAGCGGATCGGCTTCCGGCATTGCCGGGAACACGCCGATCATCGGCGAGATGCGCGAGAGGATCTGGTCGCCCGCAATGAGAATGCGATCCTCCGCGCACCAGAACGAGGCGTGCTCGATGGCATGACCGCCAGCGACGATCACCTCCCAGTCGCGCTCGCCGAAGCGGATCGCGTCACCATCGCGCAAGCGCGTGAGGGAAGCCGGCATAGGCCCAAGCAGGGCTTGCGTGCGATCACGGTCAGTGGCGTATGAGGCGAGCGCCTCTGCGTCACAGCCATGAGCTGTCAGATAGCGCTCTGTGGCATCGATTGCCGATTTCGACTGCGAGTCCCAGAGCCGTACCTGTGCCGACATCCATTCGCCGAGCGTCGAGACGAACGGCACGCCGCCCGCGCGCCCGGTGAGCCAGCCGGAGAGCCCGACGTGATCGGTGTGGCAGTGCGTTGCGATGAGGCGGTTGACGCACGCATCCGCGAGCGGTCCGGCGAAGAGAGCCTCCCAGACGGCGCGAGCGTCGGCCGTGTCGGCGCCCGTGTCGACGATCGTCCAGCCGTCGGCATCGCGCAGGAGCCACACATTGACGTGATTGAGCCGAAAGGGGAGCGGCAGGCGGGCCCAGAGGATGCCGGGCGCGATCTGGAAGGTCTCGGTGCCCTGGGGGTGGCTCTCGTGGAGATAGCGAATTTCGCCGGACGCTGCTGTCATGCGCAAACGCGCTCCTGATCGATCGGGGCTAAGACCGGCACGAGGTAGCGCACCGGCATGGCCGCCGCCAGCGTGAAGCGCGCATGGCTGCCGTCCGCGAAGGGACAGCTACCAGCGCCACTGGACGGGTTCCGCCCCGGCGATCGGCGAGGGAAACGAGACGACGCCTGTGCCGTTCAGGCAACCGAGGTAGACGGTCTTCAGGTCGGCCCCGCCGAAGGCGACACTCGCGATATTCCGGAGCGAACGCGTGGCACCGCCCTCGAGGCCCTCGCGGCCGCCGAGCCCGCGCTGATACTGCGCCTCTGCGCGGTCGATGACGTCCTGATCGGAGTCGTCGAGGATCAGCGTGCGCCGACCGTTCGGCTCGATGCGAATGACGCGGTTCGAGACTACGCACGCGACCCAGGCCGCGCCCTCGGCGTCGAAGGCGAAGCCGTCGGGCAGTTCGCCGGGGCCGAACTCGTGCATGACTTCGCGCCGACCAAGACCATGCTTGGTGACGGCGAAGCGCGTGATGCGGCGGCCCATGGTCTCGTTCACCCACAGCCATTGACCGCTCGGGTCGACATGGCACTCGTTCGTATAGGCGAGGCCACCAGCGACGATGCGCGCGCCCTGCTTGTCGCGTCGCACGATGAAGCCGTCGCCGAAGTC
>CAUJKI010000541.1 GCA_963205015.1 Pseudomonadota bacterium | reverse complement strand
CGGCTGGACATTTGCGCACGGGCGCACGGTCGTCTCGTAGATCGGAGCCGGTGTCATCCTGGATGGCATCGGCGTCGTGTTAATGCCTCGCGCGTTCCTGCCACCATTCAATGAGGGTACGCTTCTCATCAATCTGCAGTTCAATCCCGGCATCTCTCTGGCTGAGTCGGACAGGCTTGGTCAAATCGCGGAGCGCCTGGTCATGGAGGTGCCGGAAGTAAAGACCGTGGGGCGGCGCACGGGGCGTGCCGAACTCGATGAGCACGCGGAGGGCGTCCATAATTCCGAACTCGATGTGGATCTGACACGCTCGGAGCGCCCCAAGGAAACGGTCTACAACGAGATCCGCAGGCGATTGGAAGTCCTGCCTGTCTCCGTGGCCATAGGGCAGCCGATTGCTCATCGTCTGGACCACATGCTGTCGGGCGTTCGAGCTCAACTGGCGGTGAAGATTTACGGCGAAGATCTCGATACTCTCCGCACGTTGGCATCATCGCTACGAACGCGGCTGCAGACCATACCGGGGCTCGTAGATCTTCAAGTCGAGAAGCAGGTCCTCATCCCCCAACTCAAGGTGACGCCCGACTACGAGCGCGCCTCTTTGTACGGCATCACACCTGCAGCTCTTACTGAGGCGCTTGAAAGTCTGTCGAACGGGCGCGAAGTGTCTCAAATCGTCGAAGGCAACCGTCGATTTGATGTCGTGATGCGCATCTCCGATGCCAATCGCTCTACGACAGGCCTCGAAGACCTGCTGGTGTCGACGCCCATGGGCTTCGTGCCCCTGCGCAAGCTGGCAACCATTGAGGAGGGCGACGGGCCTAACCAGATTCTGCGCGAGAATGGCCAGCGCCGCATCGTCGTCTCGGCGAACGGAGACGGCGAGCGGGATATGGCGGCGATTGTCGCAGACGTCCGTCGGATCGTGGCGGAGACCTCACTCCCACGTGGCTACGCTACGGCGCTGGAGGGCACATTCAAGGCGCAGGAAGAGGCCGCGATCGTCATCGGACTTCTGTCGCTTGTCTCACTTGCCCTGATCTTCATGGTCCTCTACCAGAGGTATCAGTCGACGGTACTCGCCGCGATCATTATTGCCAATATTCCGCTCGGTCTCATCGGCAGCGTCCTGGCGCTATGGATCGCTGGACAGCCTCTTTCCGTCGCCTCGATGATCGGCTTCATCACGCTGGCCGGCATCACTGCCCGCAATGGCATCCTGAAGATCAGCCACTATATCAATCTGGCGCTCTTCGAGGGTGAGCAGTTCGGGCGGGATCTTGTCGTACGCGGCAGCCTGGAGCGCCTGAACCCGGTGCTTATGACCGCTCTGGCTGCGGGGCTGGCACTGGTCCCCCTCCTGTTCGGTGCCGGTGAGCCCGGCCGCGAGATACTCCATCCAGTGGCTGTCACGATCTTCGGCGGTCTCGTCAGCGCAACGTTGATCGACACCATCCTCACCCCGTTGATGTTCCTCCGCTTCGGAGAGAAGCCGCTTCAGCGGATTGCCGCAGCACGGGCGGTCGATCCGGGGGCGATGGAAGCGACACCAGCCGGGCCGACAAGCCAAATGACCGAGGCCTTCTGACCAGGCACGCCGGATCGGCGAATAGACCTCTCACAGCATGGAGATGACAATGAGAATGATCCTTACGCTCCTGTTCGCGGTGATGCTCTCATCCGCAGCGCTTGCCCAGAGGACTGGACCCAACGGTGGACTGCTCGCCGGAAAGGCCGACCACGAGATGGAGCTCGTCGTGACGGCGACGGAGCTGACGATCTACATCATCGAGAGCGGCAAGGCACACACCACGAAAGGCGTTGGCCTGCGGGCCATCGTTCAGCAGGGCGGAAAGAGCACTACCGTGCCCCTCGTCGACGTCGAGAACAAGAAGCTGGTGGGCAAGCTCGATGCGCCGCTCGCTTCAGGCACGATCGTCGTCATTACCGGCAAGGACGATCATGGTGGTGTGCTGACTGCCCGCTACACAATAAAATAAGGGATCGTGCCCCCCTCACGCGGGGCGTTGTCCCACGCCCTCCCACAAGCCGACATTGGCGAAGATTACGCCTCCCTATTCGCTTGGGAGATCTTCTTTCCCCGATCCCCCATGATATACGGCTTATAGTCCTGAGTCGGACGAAGTCTGATAGTCTGAACCGGTAAATCTGTGAAAGTACAGTGTCTCGGCAAACTCCCTTGCAACGTCCTTTCGATGCAATTGGCACCGCCTCGTCTGCGCGCCCCACGCAAGGCCTGCTGATAGGCCTCGCTTACCTGGCAAGTTACGTCGCACTCGACTGGGCGAGCTACGTGCACCCGTTCGGGCCATTCGGTATCACGCCCTGGAATCCGCACACAGGCCTGAGCTTTGCACTCATCCTGCTCTTTGGGCGGCGTTTCATTCCGCTCCTTTTCGTTGCGCCATTTCTTGCTGATCTGATCGTGCGTCATCTGCCTGCACCGCTACTGCCGGTCGGCCTCTTGCTGTGGCTCGTCGTCGGCGCCGGCTACTCGGCGGCAACGCTCGTGCTCATGAACAGCAAGTATGGATTCCAGATTCGGCTGCCCCGGCTGTACGATGTCTGGATCCTCCTGCTGGTGGCTACGCTGAGCACGGTCCTGGTTGCCTGCGTCTATGCGTTGATCCTCGCGTCCGCTGACCTGATCGCGTGGTCCGACTTCTCCACCGCCGCGCTTCGCCTCTGGATCGGTGATCTAATTGGCATTGCTGTCGTCACGCCATTCGCCTTGCTCGAGGCGGCTCACAGGCGGCTCAAGGTCAACTGGGAGACACTGGCCCAATTCGCACTCATGTGCGCGGCGCTCTGGATCGTCTTCCTTGGGCCTCCGGTGCCCCAGCTCTACCGCTTCTATCTCCTGTTTTTGCCGATCATCTGGATTTCGCTGCGCTCGGGCCTGCCGGGCGCCTGTGCGGGTCTTGTCGTGACACAGCTTGCGCTCATGGTGGTCGTCGAGTTCTTGCTTCGGGGGAAAGTCAACATCACGATCTATCAGGAGATGATGCTCGTTCTCACGCTAACCGGACTGGCCGCAGGGAGCGTCGTGATGGAGCGGGAGCAGGCCGAATATCGACTGCGCCTGCAGCAGGAGGCGCACGCCCGGCTCACACGTCTCGGCAGCATCAATGAGATCTCGGCGGCGGTCGTTCATGAGATCAATCAGCCTCTCACCGCGGCGGCGACCTATACCCGCCTCCTCGCGGAGGAGCTTGGCGAGAAGGACTTTTCCGTCGCCGAGGCGCGTGACAGCGCGGAGAAGGCGAATACCCAGGTGCAGCGTGCCGCCGATGTCGTACGACGCCTCCGCGATCTCATTCAAACAGGCCGCCTGGTTCAGAGCTCTGCTGAGGTGAGCGAGCTGCTCAATGCAGCGCTCGAGGTCGTAAAACCCGAGCTGCACCGCGCGGGCGTCGTGGTCGAGAGTCAGGTTGAAGCAGACCTGCCGCCGGTCTCTGCGGACGCACTGCAGATCGAGCAGGTGCTCATCAATCTCGTCCGCAATGCTTACGAGGCCATCGAGGCGTCCGGCCGCAAGCCCGGCGTGATTCGCGTGAAAGCACGCCGCTCGCCGAAAGGCGAGCTGGAGATCATTGTCGGCGACAGCGGGCCTGGCTTCGACGCGGAGCAGATCGCGAACCAGTTCACCCCGTTTCACACAACCAAACGTGGCGGCCTCGGCATCGGCCTGAACCTCTGCCGCTCTATCGTCGAAGCGCATGGCGGACGAATTTGGCTTGCAAACGGAGAGCGGGGCGCCGAAGTTCACTTCACGTTGCGCGACCGCAGCCAGCAGACGCCATGAAGAAAGTCGTTGTTGATCTCATTGACGATGATGCCGGGATTCTGGATTCCCTGAGCCTCTATCTCCAAGCAAAGAAGTTCGCCACGCGCACGCACCGCCTGGCCGAGGACTTCATAAGAGTGCGCGAGCGAGACGGTCCGGCGGATTGCATCGTCTCGGACGTTCGGATGCCACGCCTTTCCGGACTCGAGCTTCAGACCTTACTGAACAAGACCAGGTGGAAAGAACCGCTCATTCTCATCACCGGCTTTGCCACGATCGACGCGGCGGTATCGGCCGTCAAAGCCGGTGCCTTCGATTTCATTGAAAAGCCGATTTCGGAACGACGCCTCGTGGCGAGCATCAAGGCCGCCGTTGCCCAGACGCAGCGATATGAAGCCGAGCAGCAGGAGCTCCTGGATATCGAGGCGCGTGTCGCGAGCCTCACACCGCGCGAGCAAGAGGTTCTGCGCCTCGCCGCTCGTGGCCTCACCAGCCGCGAGATCGCCTCCGAGCTCGGGATCAGCCCGCGGACAGTCGAAGTTCACCGCGCCGCCGTCATGCACAAGACCGAGGCTGGAAGCATTGCCGATCTGGTTCGATTTGTTCTCCAGATCGGCGAAGGCTCGAAGAAGCGCCACTAGCGCATATCTCAATGCAGAGCTGCACCGAGGCGGCTCGTTCCGCGCCGAGCAACCGCAACTTCGTGCGGGCCGGCAGGCGCCAGTACCGACCGGGCCTCGATGATCTTGCGCCCAGGACAGTACGTATATATACGTATGTAATAGGTATTTTTGCGTATTCGCTATCTGATGGGCGGGCCGTCTCGCGCGCTCATTCGCAGCTTCCATGCATGGGATCGTACCCGCCTGGAATGCGACGAATCCGCCACGGCAAGTTCGCGGGCGCCAAGGCTGCAGGCGACGCACGAGGGCAAGACCGGTGCGAGCGAAAAACAAGCGGAACAGCCAGATCCTCAAGCTTCACAAGCAAGGCGTGAGTCGATCAGCGCTTGCCTCCAAGCACCAGGTCACTAACGGTCGTATTGCCCAGATCGTTGCCGCGAGCAGCGCGGTCGACGCGCGTCGCGCCGAGCTGCAGGAGCAGTATGGAAAGCGACCGAACATAGCTCGGCTGAGCGACGATACTCCTTTCGACGTCTTGATCCTTGCCGGTTCCGATACGCATGGCTGGGCGGTTCGCATTCTGGCACTGAGCAGAGGCCGCAAGCCGATCAGGACTCTGGGTGAGCTCCGCAATATGAGCGATGTCGAACTCTTCGCGAGACGGGGCGTGGGAGCCGGGCTGTTCGCGGAGATACGTGCGCTCTGTCCTCACGTGCTGGCGCAGACGAACGAAACCCCGCTCAGGAAGACGGGCACGGTGCGCTCATCTCGTTCCACGGCCGGCTCGCCACGGAGCGGCTGAGTAGTCACCATCCCGGCCCTCATCCTCACTCGTCAGGCCGTTATTATACTTTCGTCTAGTCACCCTCCGAGGCGACCTTGGAAGCACGAAAACGCGTGTCAACGCAGGGCATGAGCGCAAAAAAAGCAAGGGGCAGCGAACTGCCCCTCGCATAGATGCACACGGATCAGTTGGCTTACCTCGCCACGGCCTGCTCCTCGACGCCGGAGCTCTCCGCGAGATTGGTATCCTTCGTATCCTTGAGGAAGAGGGAGCCGATCACGACGGTCATGAGCGCCACGGCGATCGGGTAGTAGAGACCCGCGTAGATGTTGCCGGTCCAGGCCACGATCGCGGTCGCGAGCAGGGGCAGCATGCCGCCGAACCACCCGTTGCCGATGTGATAGGGAAGCGACATCGACGTGTACCGGATCTTCGTCGGGAACAGCTCGACCAGGAACGCGGCGATCGGTCCATAGACCATCGTCACGAAGATCAGGAAGATGAACAGGATCGCCATAGTGATGGGCCAGTTGATCTTCGCCGGATCGGCCTTGGCCGGATACTTGAGCTCCGTCAGAGCCGCGTTCCATGCCTTCGCATCAAAGCCCGCGAGCTTGACCGGCCCGACCTGCAGCTCGTTTTTGACGCCATCACGATGCACGGTATCGAACGACAAGCCTGCCTTGGTCAGGAAATCCTTCGCACGGTCGCAGTCCGTGAACCTCGACCACGGACCGACGAAGATATGGAAATTGCAGTCCTTCGTGTCGGTCGTCAGCGTCACCTTGTTCTGCTGCTGGAAAGCGACGAGGTCGGGATTGACCGCGTTCGCCAAAGCCTGGAACAGCGGAATGTAGGTGACCGCCGCAATGAGGCAGCCCGCAAGGATGATCTTCAGGCGACCGATGCGATCGCTCAGCCAACCGAAGAAGATGAAGAACGGAGTGCCGAGCAGCAGCGACAGGCCGACCATGATGTAGGCGGTCAGCAGGTCGACCTTCAGCGTGATGGTGAGGAAGAACAGCGCATAGAACTGGCCCGTGTACCAGACGACGCCCTGCCCCGCCGTGGCACCGAGCAGAGCCAGCAGCACGTACTTGTTGTTGGGATAGCGGAGGAACGAATCTGTCAGAGGGCTCTTCGAGCCTTTGCCTTCTTCCTTCATCTTCGAGAAGATCGGAGACTCGTTGAGCTTAAGGCGAATGTAGACCGAGTAAATGAGCAGGAAGAGCGACACCAGGAACGGCACCCGCCAGCCCCACTGAGCAAACGCCTGCGCATCGAAGAAGAAGAAGCGGCAGGCGCCGATCACGAACAGCGCCATGAAGAAGCCGAGCGTCGCGGTGGTCTGGATCCAGCTCGTCGCGAGGCCGCGCTGTCCAGGCCGCGAGTGTTCCGCGACGTAGGTCGCGGCGCCGCCGTATTCACCGCCAAGAGCGAGACCCTGCATCAGACGCAGCGCCACGAGCAGGACGGGCGCCGTCCAGCCCAGCGTCGCAAATGTCGGCAGCAGTCCGACCGCGAACGTCGAGATACCCATGACGAGAATGGTGACGAGAAAGGTGTACTTCCGCCCGACGATGTCACCGATCCGGCCGAAGATGATCGCGCCGAAGGGGCGTACGAGGAAGCCCGCCGCATACGTGGCGAATGCGGAAAGTAGCGCCGCGGTCTCGTTGCCCGGGGGGAAGAAGAGCGCAGCGAAGAAGGGGGCAAGCGTGGCGTAAAGATAGAAATCGTACCACTCGAAGACGGTACCGATCGAAGAAGCGAGAACGACGCGCCTTTCTTCTTGCGTCACGCCCTCGCCTCTGTGGCTTACTGCCGATGTTGCCATGTTGTGTCCTCCCGACGACCAGCCTGGCTCGCGATGTGTGACGACTCGCGAGGCAGTGATCGAGGGTGGCATACGTCGTCGAGCTTCGCGCTCGGACGATGGTCTATTAGACCAAAGTCTTCTGACGATCGGGAGGTTTCGAGACCGGATTGCGCGGTGTCTCTGTGCTTTGGAGCGCGGTTCACGTCATCAACGCCAGCGTGGCGTAGCAGCTTGCGAAGGACAGGATGAGACCAGCGACACGCCAGGGCATGCTGATGAGTGTCGAAGGATGTGCCTTGAGCGCGAGGCCTGCCGCCATCTCGAACGCAAAGAGTCCCGCGACGAGCCACAAGAAGGATGGCACCCCGAAGGCGCTGAACGCGGGCACGCGCGCAGTCAACGCCCCTATGAGCGCACCGAAGATGGCGTTGAAGAGCATAAATGCAAGTGCGAGAAGCGAGAGCGCAGGCATTGACAAACTCCAGCATGTCGATGCGCGCATTGTTCGCCGATCCAAACTGGAAACGCCAGACGCAATCCACTCCAGCAAATGCCAGGCTGGCCATCTAGCTTGGCGGCACCGTCGCCGCTCGCCGGTCCAAATTGACGACCACGAGGCCGGTAATGATGAGCGCGAAGCCCAGCAGGTGAAACAGGTGCAGCACCTCGCCCAACAGAGCGACCGACAGGAGAGCAGCGAAAACCGGACTGAGGTACAGAAATGCGGCCGCACGCTGCGGCCCGACCACGGTGACGCCAAACAGATAGCACACGTTGCCGAGCAGCGTCGGGCCTAGAGCCACGTAGATGATACTCGCCCACGCGTGCGCACTGTTGGCATCGCGGAAGGCAATCGCCTCGCCGCCAAGCGCGAGCCAGATCATGTAGACCGGTGCCATGATCACCAGACAGCCGATCAAGGCTGTCACGGCGGTGAGAGATAGAGAGCTTATCTCGCGGCTCCAGGTGCGTACTCTCAGCGAGAACCAGGCGAACGCGATCGCACCGAGCAGCGACCATAGATTTCCGATGCGAATGTCGATCGCGGCGAGAATAGCGAGGCTGCCCTGCGCAACGATAATCACGGTCCCCAGGAAGGCCAGAAGGAGGCCGATCCAGCCGCGTGGCCCGAGCAGACTTTGCCCACCGAACCATGCGATGACAGCCACCCACGCCGGAGTCGTCGCATTGATGATGCCAACCTCTATGGCGAGACCCTGATACGCGCCGCCGACCAGCAGGAACGAGAAGATGCCCACGCCAATGATGCCGCCAATAGCGATCTCGCGCAGATTTCGGCGTAGCGGCGCATAGTCTTTGCGCATCTGCGGCAGCGCAATCGGCAGTAGGATCACCAGCGCCAGGGTCCACCGCCAGAAAACCATGGCGGGGAGCGGCACTGTGTCGTGCATGGCGCGCGCGACCACGTGGTTGCTGCCCCACAGCACCGCCGTGAGCAAGAGCGCAGCGATCCCGAGGCCGATGCTGGCTGGCGTCATGTCGGCATTCCGCTCATCGCCGAGCTGCGGCGACCCTCATTCTCCTGCGCGATCAACCGCCAGCCACGGCGACATGCGGCCGTTGCGAGACATGCCACGGCAGGAAGATTCGTTCTGCGAAATCGACGAGATAGAAGAGCACCGTGCCCATGAGGCTCAGAAGAAGCAGCGAGACGAAGACGCGAGGTGTATCGAACTGCCCCTGAGCGACGAGGATCTGAAAGCCGAGGCCCGAGCCGCCGGCCACGAATTCACCGACGATGGCACCGACCAGCGCAAAAGAAATGGCCACTTTCATACCTGCGAAGAGACTAGGTAGCGCGCAAGGAAAGCGGATCTTGAACAGTACCTGCCAGGGAGAGGCCTTTGATACGCGGGCAAGGCTCAGCATATCCGGATCGACAGAGCGCAACCCCAGGACCGTGTCGATCACGATTGGAAAAATTGCCAGCATGACGGCAACAGAAACCTTTGGTTCCGTGCCCGTGCCAAGCCAGATCACGAAGAGCGGCGCCAACGCAACCTTCGGAATGCTGTTGAGGGCGACGAGGAGTGTGTAGATGGTCCGCTCCA
>CAUJKI010000540.1 GCA_963205015.1 Pseudomonadota bacterium | reverse complement strand
ACGGCGCTCCGCCACTATGGTTGTCGCCAAGCCTGAGAGGTTTTACGGAGAATACGGATGACCGAGACGATCGCGTACACGGGCCGGATCGAGGATGAGCGTCTGGCGACGGGCCGTGGTCGTTATGTGGCCGACCTGCGTCTGCCGCGCCTCGTGCACGCCTTCACGGTCCGCTCGGTGCACGCGCACGCGAAGATCCGCAGCATCGACATGACGGCCGCCAAGGCCGTGCCGGGCGTGCTCGCTGTTCTGACTGGGGCCGATCTCGCCGCGGACGGCATCAGCGATCTTCCCTGCGGCGTCGAGCTGCCGAAGTCCGACGGCCAGAAGGCCCATCAGGCCAAGCGCCCCGTGCTCGCACGCGACCGCGTCCGCTTTGTCGGCGAGTGCGTTGTGCTTGTCGTCGCGGAGAGCGTCGAGCAGGCGGAAGTCGCGGGCGAGCTGGTCGAGATCGACTACGAGCCACTCGATGCCGTCGCGGACTTCGAGCCAGCTCTTGCATCCGGCGCGCCGGCCGTATGGGACGAGGTTCCCGACAACATCGCCTATCTCTGGAAGAAAGGTGACAACGCCGCCTTCGAGAAGGCGGCCGCCGACGCCGCGCACGTCGTCCGCCTGCAGTCGCATGTCTCGCGGGTCACCGCCTGCAGCATGGAACCGCGCGGCGCACTCGGCCTGATCGACGACGAAGGACGCTTCGTCATTCACGCCTCGACGCAGGGCCCGTTCAACATGCGCCCAACGCTGGCGGGCCTCTTCAAGGTCGACCAGTCGAAGGTACGCATTCTCGCCGGCGACGTCGGCGGCTCCTTCGGCATGAAGAGCGGCGCCTATCCCGAGGACGTGCTCGTGCTCTGGGCGGCGAAGCGTCTCGGCCGCCCTGTGCGCTGGATCTCCGAGCGGCGCGAATCCTTCCTTTCGGACGATCACGGGCGCGACGTGCGCATTGACGCCGAGCTGGCGCTCGACAAGGACGGCAAGTTCCTGGGTCTGCGGGGGAAGTTCGACGTGAATATCGGCTGCTATCTCAGCGGCCGCTCGCTGTTCATGATCGGCAATCTCGGCGGCATCGCCGGCGTCTATCGCATCCCCACCATCGTCGCGAGCGTGCGCGGAATCTTCACCAACCGGCAGACCTCGGCCCCTTATCGCGGTGCCGGCCGCCCCGAGGCGACCTATGCCATCGAGCGCCTGATCGATCTCGCCGCGCGCGAGATGAAGATCGATCCTTATCAGCTCCGCTTGCGCAATCTCGTGCCGCCGACGGCCATGCCCTACGACACGGGCTTCACGTTCATCTACGACTGCGGCGAATTCGAAGGGAACATGACGGGCGCGGCCGAGCTTGCCGACCGCGCCGGCTTCGAGGCGCGCCGCACGGAGGCGGCGAAGCGTGGCAAGCTGCGCGGCCTCGGCATCGCCAATCCGATCGAGGTGGCCGGCGGCCCCTTCGTCAAGCCCGGCAAGGACTTCTCCGCAATCCGCGTCTCGAGCGATGGTACGGTGACGCTCCATGCGGGCGTGATGAGCGTCGGCCAGGGCCTCGAGACGATGCTCTCGCAGCTCGTTGCCCAGCGTCTCGGCGTGCCGGTCGACAAGGTGCGCTACGTGCAGGGTGACACCGACCTGCTGCCGGGCGGCCGCGGCAATGGCGGCTCGAGCAGTGTCGGCGTCGGCGGTGCCTGCGTCGCGATCACGATCGACAACACGATTGCCAAGGGACGTGACATCGCCGCCGAGCTCCTTGAGGCAAAACCCGAGGAAATCGAGTTTGCAGAGGCGCATTTCCGCCGCACCGGCACCAACCGCTCCATCTCTCTCTTCGAGATTGCCGAGCACGTGGAGAAGACGAACGAGGACGGATACACCGCCGCGGGAGAGTTCCAGCCGCCATCGGTCACTTACCCCAACGGCTGCCACATGTGCGAGGTCGAGATCGATCCGGACACGGGCTCGCTCGAGATCGTGCGCTACACCATCGTCGAGGACATCGGCACGGTTATCAATCCGACACTCGCGCGCGGCCAGATCCATGGCGGTGTCGCGCAAGGCATCGCCCAGGCCATCGGCGAGACGATCGTCTATGATCAGGAGACGGCGCAGCTCTCGACGGGCTCGTTCATGGACTACATGATCCCGCGCGCGCAGGACCTGCCGAACATCAACATTCGCACGCGGGAAGTGCCGACCAAGGTCAATTCGCTCGGTGCCAAGGGCGTCGGCGAAGCCGGCACGGTCGGCTCGCTCGCGGCCACGATCAATGCCGTCTGCGATGCGCTCGCCCCGCTCGGAATCACCCACATCGAGATGCCGGCGACGCCAGCGCGAATCTGGCAGGCCATCGAGAGTGCGCGAAAGGCCAAGGCGGCATAAAAGATCGCCAGGAAACCACGCTGCCCCAGGGAGGCCGACGCCATGCTGCTCGGATGCATCGCTGATGACCTGACCGGCGCGACCGATCTCGCGCTCATGCTGACGCGCGGCGGCATGCGAACCGTGCAGGTCATGCAGGTGCCGGACAAGGGGACCGACCTTTCCGGCTTCGATGCCGTCGTCGTCGCGCTCAAGACGCGAACGTGCCCAGTCGGCGAGGCCGTCTCGCTCTCGCTTGAAGCGGCGGATGCATTGCTCGCGGGCGGCGCGAAGCAGCTCTTCTTCAAATACTGCTCGACGTTCGACTCGACGGACGAGGGCAATATCGGCCCCGTCGCGGAGGCATTGCTCGAGCATCTCGGCGCACGGCAGGCAATCGTGTGCCCGGCCTTTCCGACGAACAAACGGACCGTTTATCAGGGCAATCTCTTTGTCGGCGACGTACCGCTCGCCGAGAGCCCGATGAAGGACCACCCGCTGACGCCGATGCGCGACTCGAACCTGGTGCGCGTCCTGCAGCGACAGACAAAGCTCAAGGTTGGGCTTGTGCCTTTCGCGGTTGTCGATGCGGGCGCGGATGCGATCAAAGCGGCAATCGCCGCCGCAGACCAGCGCGACGAACGCTTTCTCGTCCTCGACGCGATCACCGACCGCCATCTCGTGGACATGGGCACGGCCGCCGCCGGCATGAAGCTGATCACCGGCGGCTCCGGCGTCGCACTCGGCCTTCCCGCGAACTTCGTGCGCGAGGGGCTGATGGAAGCCGCCGACGCGCCGGCATCCATGCGCGCGCCAAAGGGCCGCGCGCTTATCCTCGCCGGAAGCTGCAGCACCGCGACACGTGGCCAAGTGCAGGCCGCGATCGCTGCTGGTCTGCCCACATTGCGCATCGATCCGCTCGCCCTTGCATCGGGCGAATTGACGGCCGCGCGCATCGTCGCCTGGGTGAAAGATCAGGCCGCCGAACGGCCGCCACTCGTCTATTCGAGTGCCGACCCGGAAGCGGTCGGCGCGGCACAAGCCAAACTCGGACGCGACAAGGCGGGCGCCATCGTCGAGGAAGCGTTGGCTAAGGTCGCCATCGGGCTCAGCGACGCTGGCTTCAGCCGCATCATCGTTGCGGGCGGCGAAACGTCGGGCGCCGTAGTCAACGGCCTCGGCGTGACCGCGCTCGAGATCGGCCCCGAGATCGACCCCGGCGTGCCGTGGACGCGTGCGATCGGCGAGCGCGACATGGTTCTCGCGCTCAAGTCCGGTAATTTCGGCGCACCCGATTTCTTTCTCAAAGCCTGGGAGAAGCTGTCGTGAGCGAAAGCCGCCTGCGCGAGGACATCGTGAGAGCCGGCGCGTCGCTCTTCAATCGCGGGCTGACGCACGGCTCGACCGGCAACATCTCCGTCGCGCTTCCCGATGGCGGCTGGCTCATGACGCCGACGGGGTCGTCGCTCGGCACGCTCGATCCGGCACGATTGTCGAAGCTCGATACCGCTGGCCGGCTCGTCGACGGCGACAGGCCGACCAAGGAGGCTTTCCTTCACACGACGATGTACAGCGCGCGGCCCGGAAGCGGCGCCGTCGTACATCTACATTCGACGCATTCCGTCGCCGTGAGTTGCCTCGAGAATATCGATCACAATAACTGTCTGCCGCCGATCACCGCCTACTACGCCATGCGGATCGGCCGCCTGCCGCTCGTGTCCTACTATCCACCGGGCGACGAGACACTCGCCACCGCGGTTGGCGCACTCGCGGGCAAGCATCATGCCGTGCTGCTCGCCAACCACGGCCCCGTCGTCTCGGGCACGAGCCTTTCGTCTGCGCAGGACGCCATCGAGGAGCTCGAGGAAACGGCCAAGCTCTTTCTCATGCTGCGCGGGGAACGCCTGCGCCTCCTGACGGACGAGCAGGTCGCCGAGCTGGAACGCCGCTTCCGATGAATTCAGTCAACGATCAAACCGAGGATACGCCATGGCCAATGCGATTGATCTCAAGGATAGGGTTGCTGTTATCACGGGTGGCGCGCAGGGCATCGGCCGTGCGATAGCCGAGCGCTTCATCGCCTCGGGTGCCAAAGTGGCGATCTGGGATATGGACAAACCCCTTGCCGACAAGACGGCCGCAGCACTCGGACAGGCTTCCAAGGCCTATGCCGTCGACGTGACCAATCCGGAATCGATCGAGGGTGCCGTCAAAGCGACACTCACGGATTTCAGCCGCATCGATATCCTCGTCAACAATGCCGGCATCGCGGGCGGCAACGCGCCGACCTGGGAGCTGCCGATCGCCGATTGGCAGCGTGTCATTCGCATCAATCTCGACGGACCCTTCTATTGCTGTCGCGCCGTCGTCCCGACCATGATCGCGCAGAAGTACGGGCGTATCATCAACATCGCCTCGATCGCCGGCAAGGAAGGCAATCCCAATGCGGCCCACTATTCAGCCTCGAAGGCCGGTGTCATCGGCTTGACCAAGAGCCTCGCCAAGGAGCTGGCGCAATACGACATCGCGGTGAACGCCATCACGCCGGCCGCTGCGAAGACCGCGATCTTCGACCAGATGACGCAGCAGCAGATCGACTACATGCTCTCGAAGATCCCGCGGGCACGCTTCGTAAATGTCGGGGAGATCGCGGCGCTCGCGGCCTTCGCCGCGTCCGAGGACTGCTCGTTCACGACCGGCAGCGTCCTCGACATCTCGGGCGGGCGAGCGACGTATTGATCAAGAGCGGGGCGGCTTTGGACGGCTTCGCGCAGCACGCCCCGCATCGTTCGCAGGAATGGCGCGCTTGCTGGCCTTCAAGGCCTCCCGCAGCGTCACCGGGCGGTGATGCTTCTTAAGGAGATCGCGGAAGGCTTCGTCGGCAAGCTCCTGCAGGGTCGCCAAACTGTCGTGCGACAGGCCTTCGAGCGCACGCCACGTTTCGCCATCGAACTCGATGAGCTTGCGGACGGAGCCGCTGGTTTTCGCTACCATTGGGCCTCCGTTGAGATACGGCCCTGCTACTCGCTCGCGGTATCGATCACGCGACCCAGATACGTCAGGCAGCGTTCGAGCTCACTGATTGCGACGAATTCATTGGCCTGATGGGCCTGGTCGATGCTGCCCGGCCCGCACACGACCGACGAGCATCCAGCCGCCTGGAAATGGCTCGCCTCGGTGCCGTAGGCGACGGCGAACGTCTCGTTCTGCCCGACGAGCTTCAGGGCCAGCGATGTCGCCGCGGAATTTTCGCCTGACGAGAACGCCGGCAAGACGCCGGTCGGCGTTGTCACGATCGCGCAATCCTCGCTCACCGCGCGCATGGGCGGCAGCACATGCTTCTGCGCGTAGTCGTCGAACTCCTTGGCGAGCGCCGACACATCGAGGCCCGGCAGCGCACGGACACCCCAGTTCATCTCGCAGTGCGGCGGGACGATGTTGTGTGCCACACCGCCCGAGATCGAGCCGACCGAAATCGAGGAATAGGGTGGGTCGAAGCGCGGATTGATCTGACGCGCCTTGAGTCGCTCCTCGATACGCCTCAGCTCCATGGCAAGATCGGCCGCCGCAAAAATCGCGGAAGCGCCGAGCTGCGGCTTCGATGAGTGCGCCGCCTGGCCGGTGATCTCCGTGCGGAAGCGATAGCCGCCCTTGTGGGCATCGACGACCGTCATCAATGTCGGCTCGCCGACGAGCACGATGCCCGGCGTCGGCAATGATTTGCCGAACTCGGCGATCATGGGCTTGACGCCTGTGCAGCCCACTTCCTCGTCATAGGAGAACACGACGTAGAGCGGTCGCTTCAACGCGCGCTTCTTCATCTCCGGCACCAGCGCCAGAACACACGCAAGATAGCCTTTCATGTCGCACGTGCCGCGGCCGTAGAGGTGCCCGTCCCGCTCGACCATCTCGAAGGGATCGGTCTCCCAGGGCTGGCCCGCCACCGGCACGACGTCCATGTGTCCCGAGAAAGCAATGCCGCCGTCCCCCTGCGGGCCGATACTTGCAAACAGATTGGCGTGGATGCCGTCGTCCGACGGAAGGAGCGTCGCGAGGATGCCGTGTCCCGCAAGATAATCGCGGATGAACTCGGCGCAGGGGAGGTTGGTCTTCGCACTCGTCGTGTCGAACGACACCAGCTTCGCAAGCAAAGCCTTGGTGTCGGAGAGAAGGGACGACATTCAAACTCCTTGGGATCAGTTCGCCGGGGTCAGTTCAGACTGCGCCGGGCGAACGGGCTGTCGAGCGAGAAGGCGGGGATGGCGACGTCGATCAGAGTGCCGTTGTCCTTGATCATCTGATAGGAGCCGACCATGATCCCCGACGACGTCCTGAGCGGACAGCCCGACGTATACTCGAAGGACTCGCCCGGGCCGAGCACCGGCGTCTGACCGATGACGCCCGGGCCGCGCACTTCCTCCACGTGACCGTTGGCATCGGTGATGCGCCAGTGGCGCGAGCGGAGTTGCACCGTCTCGCTGCCTTCGTTGACGATCTCGACCGTGTAGGCCCAGAAGAACCGCCCATCTTCAGGGGCAGACTGCGCTTCGAGGTACTCCGGCCGGACGCGCACGCGGATCGAGCGCGTGACCTGTTCGTACATGGGATGAGCTCGGTAAATTGGCACGAGCGGCCGCCGTCAGCGGCCTCGTTGATCTTATGGGGTCGCGCCCCGCTTTGTCTCGGCTAAATCGTGCCTCGAGGCCCGGCAATGCGCCTGCTGTGCGTACCGGGCGCCTATTGCGCCGCCTTCGCGCCGTAGCGCTTCTCGATGTAGTCCTCGACGATCGTCTTGAACTCGCTGGCGATATTCGGTCCGCGCAGCGTCATGGCCTTCTTGCCGTCGATGAAGATCGGCGCCGAGGGCGTCTCGCCCGTACCGGGAAGCGAGATGCCGATGTCGGCATGCTTGGACTCGCCGGGCCCGTTCACGATACAGCCCATGACGGCGAGGTTCAGCCCCTCGACTCCAGGATAACGCGCGCGCCACTCGGGCATGCGCTCGCGGATCATGGCCTGTACATCACGCGCCAGCTCCTGAAACACGGTCGAGGTCGTGCGCCCACACCCCGGGCAAGCCGCCACGATCGGCATGAACGTTCTGAGGCCCATGGTCTGCAGCAGTTCCTGCGCGGCTTGAACCTCGAGCGTACGGTCGCCGCCGGGCTCGGGTGTCAGCGAATAGCGGATCGTGTCGCCGATGCCGGCCTGGAGGACGATGCCCATGGCAGCCGAGGACGCGACAATGCCCTTCGAGCCCATGCCGGCCTCGGTAAGCCCCAGGTGCAGCGCATAGTGGCAGCGATCGGCCAACATCCCATAGACCGCAATCAGATCCTGCACGGCCGAGACCTTCGCCGAAATGACGATGCGATCGCCGCCGAGGCCGAGCTCTTCCGCACGTTCCGCCGAGAGCAGCGCCGACTGCACGATGGCCTCGTGCATGACCGAGCGGGCGGGCCGGGGTGTGGAGCTCCTGGCGTTCTCGTCCATGAGGTGCGTGAGCAGCTCCTGGTCGAGCGAGCCCCAGTTGACGCCGATCCGCACGGGCTTGTTGTGACGGAGCGCGAGGTCGATGATCGCCGAGAACTGGCGGTCCTTCTTGTCCTTGAAGCCGACATTACCGGGATTGATTCGATACTTGTCGAGGGCTTCCGCGCAGGCAGGGTTCTCGGCAAGCAGCGTGTGGCCGTTGTAATGGAAATCGCCGACGATCGGCACGCTGACGCGCATCTTCGCGAGTTTCTCGCGGATCACCGGGACGGCCTTTGCGGATTCGTCGCGGTCGACAGTGATGCGGACGATCTCGGAGCCGGCCCGCGCGAGGGCCGCGACCTGCCGCGCCGTCCCCTCGGCATCGGCGGTGTCCGTATTGGTCATCGACTGAACGACGACCGGTGCACCGCCGCCGACGATCACCCCGCCGACATTCACGGCATGGGTCTGGCGGCGTTCAGCTGGGCTCGTCAGCATGTTTCGGCCTGTTCGCGGTTCCGGCGCCTCTGCTTGCCACACCTTCATGTCACAGCCAACTACCGCCGCTGCAGCGAGAATGCCGCGGCGAGCGAGGCGAGGCAAAAAGCCGACAGTATCACGACGATGGCCGGTCCGGCGGGCACATCCCAGGCCACCGAGAGGGCGAGCCCTCCGGCCGTGCCGGCGATGCCGAGGCCCGCGGCACCCATCACCATCACCTCCGGCGTCCCCGAGAAGGGCCGCGCCGCCGCCGCGGGCATGATCAGGAAGGCGACGATCAGCAGTACGCCGACGACCTTCATGGCGACGGCAATGATAAACGCCAGCAACATGATCAGCGCCGCTTCCGCGCGGGCAGTATTATGCCCCTCGGCAGCCGCCAGCTCCTTGTGGACCGCGACCGCCACCAGCGTCTTCCAGAAGAGTGCGATCGCCACCAGAACCAGGGCCCCGCCGACGAACACCCAAAGAAGATCGCCCTCGGTGACGGCCAGGATGTCGCCGAAGAGGTAGCCCATGAGATCGAGGCGCTGGCCGGAGAGGCGCGCTGCCGCAATCAACCCGAGCGCCAGCGCCGCATGCGAGAGGATCCCGAGCAGACTGTCCACAGGCAGCAGCGGTTGGCGCTCCAGCACGACCAGCAGGGCGCCGACGGCGAGCGAAACCACGATCACGCCGAGCGTCAGGTCGATGTCGAAGGCAATGCCGAAGGCAACCCCGAGCAGGCCCGCATGGGCCACCGTCGAGCCGAAATAGGACATGCGCCGCCACACCACGAGGCAGCCGAGCGGCGCCGCCACGATGGCAATGCCGAGGCCGGCAATGAGCGCGCGAAGCAGGAAGGGCTCGATCATGGCCGAGACTTTTGGGCCGCGCCGGGCTCCCTGTAAAGGGTGAAGGCAACAATGTTGCATCCGCGTCCCGCGCGGGGCGCCGAACACGCGGACCACGTTCACCTTGCGCCGTCGGCATCGCAGGCAGTATTGCGTTCCTTCCCCGAACTTTTTCGCTGCCGGAGCCGCTCCATGGCCAAAGCTGATGCCGCCGTGTCCCCGTTCGCCCCCAAGGCCCTCCCCGAGGTCCCCGTCATCGACGGCGTGCGCTTTGCGGCGTGCGAGGCCGGCATCAAGTACCGCAACCGAAAGGACCTCATGATCGCTGTCATGGACGAGGGGACGGTCGCCGCGGGCGTCCTGACCCAGTCCAAGACCTGCTCGGCGCCTGTGCTGTGGTGCCGCGAGAGCCTGAAGTCCGGCCGCGCGAGGGCGCTCGTCGTGAACTCCGGAAACTCCAATGCCTTCACCGGCAAGAAGGGCCGCGAAGCCGTCGAGCTGACGGCCGAGTTCGCCATGAAGGCCGTCGGCTGTGCGCGGAGCGATGTCTATCTCGCCTCGACGGGTGTCATCGGCGAGCCGCTGGAGGCGGGCAGGTTCGCACACCTGCTCGATGGGCTCGCCAAGTCCGCGAAGCCCGATGCCTGGGCCGATACCGCGCGGGCGATCATGACCACGGACACATTCCCCAAACTTGTGACGCGCACCGCGACGATCGGCGGCGTCCAGGTTTCGATCAACGGCTTTTGCAAGGGTGCCGGCATGATCGCGCCCGACATGGCGACCATGCTGTGCTTCATCTTCACGGATGCGGCCATCGCGGCGCCGGCGCTCCAGAGCCTGCTCGCGGCCGGCGCGCAAAAGAGCTTCAACTGCATGACCGTCGATGGTGATACGTCCACCAGCGACACGATGCTGATGTTCGCGACGGGCAAGGCGGCCGCGCGCGGGCAGAAAGCCGTTGCCAGCGCCGACGATCCGGTTCTCGCCGACTTCACCGCCAAGGCGCACGACCTCATGCGCGAGCTAGCGATCATGGTGGCCAAGGACGGCGAGGGGCTCTCGAAGTTCGTGACCATCGACGTTGAGGGCGCAGAGAACGACCGCGCGGCACGGACAATCGGCCTTGCGATCGCCAACTCGCCGCTCGTGAAGACCGCGATTGCCGGCGAGGACCCGAACTGGGGCCGCGTCGTCATGGCTGTCGGTAAAGCTGGCGAAGCTGCCGACCGCGACCGGCTCGCGATCTGGTTCGGGCCGCATCAGGTGGCGAAGGACGGCGAGCGCTCACCCACCTATGTCGAGGAGACAGTCGCCGCGTACATGAAAAACCTCGAGATCACCATCAAGGTCGATCTCGGCATCGGTGCCGGCAAGGCCACGATCTGGACGTGCGATCTCACGCACGGCTACATCTCAGTCAACGCGGATTATCGGAGCTGAGGCGGGAGCGAAGTGGCTTGATCATCCCCTCTCCCCGCTAGCGGGGAGAAGGGGAAAGGCGGAGCAGCCCGCGGCACTCGATCAACGCGCCGTCCAGCCACCGTCGATCGAGAAGTTGGCGCCGGTGATGGAGGACGCAGCGTCGCTGGCGAGAAACACCGCCAGCGCACCGATCTCCTCGGCCTCGACAAAGCGACCGGTCGGCTGCGCTTCGAGGATCTCCTTCTGCGCCTGGGCTTCCGTGATGCCCTTGCTTTTCGCGAGGTCGGGGATCTGCTTGGCAACGAGCGGCGTCTTCACGAAACCCGGCGATATCGCATTGGCCGTGATGCCCGTCTGCGCCAGCTCCAGCGCGACGGTCTTCGTGAATCCGGCGAGGCCGTGCTTCGCCGAGACGTAGGCCGACTTGAATGGAGAGGCAACGAGGGAGTGCGCTGAAGCGAGATTGATGATGCGCCCCCAGTTGCGCTTCTTCATGCCGGGCACGGCGGCGCGCGTCGTGTGAAAGGCCGAGGTGAGGTTGATCGCAATGATCGCGTCCCACTTCTCGATCGGGAATTCCTCGACTGGCGCCACGTGCTGGATGCCGGCATTGTTGACGAGGATGTCGACCGAGCCGAGATCCCTCTCGCAGCGCTCGATCATCTCGGCAATCTGATTGTGGCGGAGCATGTTGGCGGGATCATAGAGGACACGCGTGCCCGCCGCCGCCACTTCCTTCGTCGCCTCGGCGATCTCCGCTTCGCTGCCGAGACCGTTGATCATGACGTTCGCACCCGCCTTCGCCAGCGCCGTCGCCATGGCGAGACCAATTCCGGACGTCGAGCCCGTAACGATTGCATTCCGGCCTTTCAAGCTCATGATCTTGTGCTCCATTCTTTCAGCAGACCGAACTTGCCGCCCTTGTCCCGCGAAGCTCACTCAAGCGCAATAGGTTCCCTCAGGCCAGCGGCCATGCCGCCGCATGCGTGCCGAGCGCGACGGACGGGCGATCCCAGTACGGCGGCGTCTCGGAGAGCCGACCGGCGTGGCTCAGCGCCGACATGGCGCCGAATGCACTCGGCAGGTCCACCAACAGGTCCTGCACGGCGGCGCGATTGATCTTCGCCGCCTTGTGCCCGTCGGGCGTTCGGCCAAGGCCTGACAGCCAGTGCCCGACCTGCGCAAGTGACACGCGCACGAGCCACGAGCCGCCCATCTCCGCCCGTCTCTTGAGCGCCACCATAGCGCCGGCCGCCATGAGGTATCCGGCGCCGTGATCGAGTGCCTGGCAGGGAAGCTCGACCGGCCGATCGACGCCCGCGACCTCGGCCTCGGCGCGATTGATGCCGGTCGCCGTCTGCACGAGCGAGTCGAAGCCGCGCCGCTGCGCCCACGGCCCCACATGGCCCCAGGCGCAAAGTGAAACGTAGACGATGCCGGGACGCAGCCTCGCGACGTGCTCGGGAGAGAAGCCTCGCTCAGTGATGCCGCCCGGCCGGTAACCTTGCACGAAGATGTCGGCCGTCTCGATCAGCGCCGAAAGCGCGACCTTGCCTTCCCCACTCCTGAGATCGATGTGCGCCGAGAGTTTGCCGCGGCCCGTATCGACATCGAGACCGGGAATGTCGGGCAAATGCGGCCCTGTCACGCGCAAGACGTCCGCACCGTGCGCTGCGAGCGTACGGCCGCACACCGGCCCCGCAAGCACGCGCGTCAGATCGAGCACGCGGATACCCGAAAGGGGCCGCGCCCCCGGCGGCACGGCCTGCGGTGGCGCATCCGCAATCTTCACGATCTCCATGAGGGGAAGGCCCGCAATCGCCTGGCCCTGAGGATGCGCCGCCCACTCGGCGGGGCTGCGCATCATGGTGCCGACGAGACCGCGCCGTGCGACCTCGTCCTCGTAGTCCTGGCCGGTCCAGCCTTTGAGCGCCGCGGCGACCTGATCGCGATCGTAGGGAATGCGCAGCATGTCGAGAATGCCGTCGCGATGGTGCGGGAAGTTCGTATGCAGGCGCACCCAGCGTCCGTCGCCCGTCTGGTAGGTTCCGGCAATCTTATCCCATGCCGGAGGCGGCGGCTTTCCGTCGATCGTGTACAGCCGCTCGGCGACGAACTCGGCGGCGGCGTGGCGCATATCGACCGACACCTTCTGAGCGCGGCCATTGCGCACACGATCGACCTCGCTCGCTGCCAACGCCGAAGCCGCGATCGTCGCCTGGGCGATCGTTCCGGTCCTGAAGGAGGAAGGCAGAGCGGGCTCCGCGCCGGTCAGGCTCACACGCGCGAGCGCGGCGCTCTCGCCGCCGATTGTCCGCCAGATATCGGCCAGGGCATCGCTCGGGCTCACCATGGGTATCCGCTCCATAGGGCATCGTGGACCGCCGCGTTCCACCGATGGAGTAGAACGGGATTGCCCGTGATGGAAGAGCGCACGCGCGGATGCGGGATGCGGTCACGCGAAAGTGGTCATTGAAGCTCGGGTAACTGTACGGCCGCAGGTTGTAGCGCGGCATGACCCGTGCGTCGCCTGAGAGATTGATTCATGCAATAAGCAAGCGCAGCCGTGGCACTCAAACACGATTGCGCCCCGCCCTGCGCGACATGCAGGGACGGGGCGCCAATGGCTTCGAATCAGGCATTGCAACGCTTGAGATCGGCCGGCGCCCGCCGCCACGTCATGGTTTCGCTGAGCATCTTGCTTCCCATATAGCCCATGACCTTCAGCCGGTCGCCCCCGAAAGGGGTGATCTCGACGCTGTAGCGCGCATCGTCCTCCGGATCATAGATCCAACCCTTGTCCCATTTGCCGGCGCCAACAGCCTTTACGTTGCCGATCACCTGCTTGCCACAGGTCTTGTTGTTGGCTGTGTCCTTGAGCCAGATGATGCGGCCGCAAAGTGCGTCGCCGCAGTTGGTGATCTCGACAGCGCCGCGGCCGGTGTGGTCGAACCAGAGGCCGGTCGCCTCGTTGGCAGCAGACGGCGTCGTCGTGGCTATGCTCGCGGCGAAGAGGGCGGCAGCACGGGCCATGCGCTTGACGGAAACGATCATGACACTCTCCTTTGGCTTGTCCGTTGGGTCCTGGTGTTGCCCGACCCGTTCTTCAGGTCGGCGCAGGGGGCAGTATGTTGATTGGGGCAGTGCGGCGCTGTTCCGCCGGAAACAGGATCGCGAAAATTACGCAGCAGGGGCGAGCTCGACGTCGGCAACCGTCGCACTGCGGCGACGGGCGCGGCTTGCGATGCGGCCATCCTCGATGCGGATCATACGATCGCCGTACTTGAGCGTGCGATGATCGTGCGTGACGACGAGGACCGCGCGGCGCGTGTCCCGCGCCACCTCGGCAAGCAGCGCCATGACGGCCTGACCATTCTCGCTGTCGAGCGCCGCTGTCGGCTCGTCGGCGAGAATCACTGACGGCGCGCCGGCCAGTGCGCGCGCGATCGACACGCGCTGCTTCTCGCCGCCGGAGAGCTTGCTCGGCATGACATGCGCGCGATGCGAGAGCCTGACAGCGCTCAGGGCTTCCCAGGCGAGATCCGGCGCTTCGGCCCGCGAAGCCCCCCTCAAGTCGAGCGCGAGCATGACGTTCTCGAGCGCCGTCAGCGTCGGCACGAGGTTGTAGGACTGGAACACGAACCCGACATGACGGCGGCGGAGACCGGCCATGCCCTCGGCACTGAGACCTGCCGTCGCGTGGCCAGCAATCTGAAGGCTGCCGCTCGTCGGCGAGAGGATGCAGCCGAGGATGGAGAGCAGCGTGGTCTTGCCGCTGCCGGACGGGCCCATGAGCAGGGTGAGCTCGCCGGCGGCCAGCTCAACGCTGACGCCCTTGAGGGGCATGATGTCACCGGCTTCCGAGCGGTAGACCTTCGTGATGTCGCGCGCTTCGAGCATGAAGTTCGTCATGGTCGTCTCTCCAAGTGAAGGCGGTCAGCGGCTGAACACCACGGCCGGATCGATGCGGATGACTTTGAAGATGGCGCAGAGGGCCGCGAGCACACACATGCCGACCGTCAGGGCGAGCAGCATGAGCGCCAGACGCGGTGTCATGACGATCAGGAGCGTCGAGTCTTCCACGGCCCAGATGACAATGAGGTTCAGAACCATGCCGAGGACGTAGCCGATCACTGCACTGAGAATGGCCTGGATCAGAATGACCTTGTTGATGTAGCTCGCCGAGGCCCCGAGCGCGCGCAGCGTCGCGAATTCATTGAGGTGATCCTTCGTGCTCGCGTAGAGCGTCTGCGCAACGATCACCATGCCGACGATGATACCGAGCAGTGCGCCTGCGATCAGCGCCGCACCCGCCCCCGTCTCGAACAGCCAGTAGTCGAGGCTGCGCTTGCGGAACTCGGCGTGCGTCAGGATCTCGGTATCCGGCAGGCGCTTCGTAAGCGCGGCACGGAGATCCTCGACCGAGGTGCCTGGCGCAACCGAGACGAGCGTGTAGGACGACTGGTCTGCAGATGCGCCGAGCAGCGTGCGCGCGGTCGAAAGAGTGGTGAAGACATACGGCAGCGTCGTGAACGAGCGGATGCCCTTGGTCACGGCTTGCACGGTGACGTCCATATTATTGATCTCGGCGCGATCGCCCATGCGCGCGATGCCGAGCTCCTGGAAATACGTGCTATCGACAGCGACGGCCGACGGCGCGGCGAGCGCGTTGGCGCTGCCTTCGATCACGCTCCACGGCAATGCCGAGCCTTGCCTGATCTCCGAGCCGACCAGCAGCGCCGCTGTCGAGCCTCCCTTCGGTTTGCGCCAGTTGACGAAGCCGACGGCCAGCTCCTGCACGTTCGCGACGCCACGCATTGAGAGGATATTGTGGCGCTCGCGTCCGGAGAGCATGGCGGGATCGTCGAAGCTCTTCGTGCCGAGCGGCACGACCCAGAGATCGCCTTCGGCATGATCGAACATGGCGGCGATGCGGTTCTCCGAGCCGAGGTACAGCCCGAACTGGACCGCCACCAGGACGACCGAGAAGACGATGCCGACCACCGTCACAATCAGCCCGAGGCGGTCATGAAAGAGATTGCGATAGGCGAGCTTCGGGACCATCGGGAGGCGCATCGCCCCCTTGCGGGCCGGCATCGGTCGGCCCGGCATGGCGATGGAAGTGGCTTCAGCCGTCGTATGCATCGTAGGTCTCCCAGGCGTGTCGTTGGGCCTTCGAGCGGGCAAGCCGCCTACTAGGTGCAGGGAACGGAGACGGTCTCTCCGAGGCTCGGGAGATACTTCTTGCAGTCGCTCGCGTTGGCCGTGGCTTCAGGCGCCTTCGGCGCGACGATGGCGGGCGCCGGGTCAACGGTGCGGACCGGCGACGCCTGCTTGGCTGCGGAGGGCTTTGGCTCCACGTTCGCGGATTCTTCCGCAGCGGTGCTCACCGCCTTGATCTTGCCGACGAACGCCTTGACCGCGCTGCAGTCGACCTGCTCGGGGAGATCACCCGAGGAGACGCCCCAACCGGTGCTCGTCTGCACCCAGCGCGCATCGCCGTAGAACCAGGAACCGCTGCGGTAAGCGAACGTCTTCTCGCCCTTCCAGCAGACGCCGGCGCCGTCGAACCACGTCTTGCTGGCACGATCGAACATGCGTCCTTCGCCATCCGCGAACTTGACGACGGGAGCGGGGGCGGGAGCCGCAACCGGCTTCACGACCTTCGGCTTGCGATAGACGCGCTCCGGCTCCTCATAACGATAGATGGGGGGACCGACGTGGATGTGATGGAAGCGGAAGTGTCCGCGATGTCCTCCGCGAGCATCGGCTTCGGTGGTGAGCGTGATGGACGAAGCAGCAGCAATGGCCAGGGTGGCGAGGGCGATGGGAAGCTTGGTCATTGGGCGTTCCTTTCGTGTTCGAGGTGTAAGCATTGTGTGGGAGGTGCGGCGGGGGCGCTGTTCCGCGGGGTACAGGCGCGAAGTTTTTCGCATCCGCCGATCAGGCCGCTGCACGTGCCGTCGCGCCGTTGCGGGCGGAGCCCGCCTTGCCGCTCAAGCGGGCCGCAACGGCCCCCACGAACGCGGCAATCCGCTCGACGACCACGTGGCGCTGACGATCGACCGTGACGATGTGATAGCTGTCATCGAGCACCACCATGTCGACCAAGCCCTTGAGTCGGCGCTGGAGGTACCAGGCGTTGTCGAGGTCGGCGTAGTCGTCCTCGCGCGGGTGAATGATCAGGGTCGGCTGCTCGATACGGCCGAGCTCGGCGCACGTGGCCTGGACCAGACGCCGGTGCTCCAGGACTGCGCCGCCCGGCGTGGACGGCAGGCCGGCCACGGAGCCATCGCCGCTGAAGAGCGCATTGCGAATGAACTCGCGGATGCGCTCGTCCTTGATGCCGTGCGGATGGAGATCGGGAAAGCCGATCAGGTTGGCAACGCGCGTGCTGAAAACGAGGCGGAAAAGCCGCGCATACCAGGGAATGAGCCAGCCGTTGAGCCAGAGCGTCGGCGCCAGCAGGGCCGTGCCCTGCACATCGGCGGGGCGGCGCGCGGCGAGCAGCAGGGCGAGCACGGCGCCCGTGGAAAGGCCGCCGACGATGACGGTGTCGCACTCCTTGCACAGGCGGTCGAGGGCTCGCTCCGCGCTCCCGTACCAGTCCTGCCAGGTGGTGGACTTGATGTCCGCTTCCGTGCCGCCATGGCCTGCAAGCATGGGGCAGTAGACGGTGCATCCCGTCCGCGCCAGGCCGTTTGCCACGAAGCGCATCTCGGTCGGCGTGCCGCACAGGCCGTGCATCAGCAGCACACCGGTACGGCCGCCGGCGACATAGTAGCCCTGGTTCTCGAAGGTCATGTGCTCAACCCCGGCTCGAGTGACGATGCTCGAACCGTAGGCAACGGACCGCTCAGGCGCTGTTCCGCCTGGAACAAGCGACGCCTGCGGAAGCCCGAAAAGAGCCGCCTAGAAGCAGAAATCCGATCAATTCAGGCATTCATTGGAGGAAGCGGGGAAATGCGCGGGCAATAATGAGGAGCGCGTTTCTCAGGCCGTATCCATATCCGCCACGGAGCCGAGGACCTCGATGTCGCAGACGTAGGCGGCGCCCGATCTCGTGATCGCGCCCATGTCCTCGAGTGCCGTGAGCGCCAGATTGACCTTCGGCCGGCTCGCGCCGATCAGGAGCCCCACCTCACTCTGCGAAAGCCCGAGATCGAGCCTGACTTCGCCGTTCTTCGGCACCGCGCCCTGCAGCTTGATCGCGGAAAGCATGAGCCGCGCGAGGCGTACCTCGATGCGATGCAGCGCGATGGCCTCGAGCTTATGGTCCGTATCCCTGAGACGCTGGCAGAGGAAACGGATGGCCGCCTTGGCCACCTTGGGGTGGTTCTCGATCAACTCGATGAGTGCCTTCTGGGGAAGGCTCATGGCGCTGACAGGACCGATCGCCGTCGCACCCGCGGTCCGCTCACCGCCGTCGAGCGTCGCGATCTCGCCAAAGAGCTGGCCTGGCCCGGCGTGCGCGAACGACAGCTCCCGTCCCTCGGCCGACAGCACCGACAGGCGAATGCGCCCATCGAGCACAAGATAAATCTCCCGGCCGGGGTCTCCGCGCGAGAAGATCATCTGGTTCGTTTCGAATTGAACGCGCCGCATGCGGCCGACGACGGCCAGCCGGTCGCCATCATCGAGATCGCGGAAAAGATCCGTCTGCGCCAGCAGTAGGGCAATTGTCTTGTGATCCATGCGGCCACATCCGAGGAGTCTATGGCCCGCAACGTGCCATCGGGCTAAAAGGCGGGCGGGAAGCGGCGCATCCTATCATGTCGGACGCATGAACCAAGCCATCTGAACAGGGTTGAGATGGCGGGTCGTTCGCCGGATATTGTCCCACCCGAATTGGAGACGCAGGATGGGGCGGTCTCGCATCCCACTTTTGGATAACCCGGTCCTACGCAAGCTCGCCAGCTCACTCTCGCGGCTGTCTGCGTATGGCACCGAGGGCTATCCTCCCCGCGTGAGACGCCGCCTCAAGATCATGAATGTCACGGCGTACGTGATCGCGCTCTTCACCCTCGTCTATGCCTTCCAGCAGATGTTCCTGGATTACCAATCCTGGAAGCCGGTCATCATCATCAATTTCCTGATGGCCATGGTTGCCCTGTCGATTCCTTTCCTGCATCGCTATGGCGAGCTGGTCGGCCCCATGGCGATCCTGATCTCGGAGCTCGTCGGCATCTTCGTCCTGACCTCCTACGTCGGGCGCGAAACGGGCATCCATATGCAGTACTTCGCTGCCCCCGCGGCCTTCTTCGTCATCCTGGGCGTCGAACGGCTGAAGCTCATCGTCGTCGCCATCGCCGTCGCGATCACCCTGTATCTGATGGCCTGGCTGTTCTTTCTCGAGAGTGCCCAAGGGCTGGTCATCTCCGCCGCCGACATCGCGTCGCTTCACGTCACCGCCGTGGCCACCACATTCTGTGTCATCTCGATCGTGCTCTACTATGCGTTCCGCCTCGTCGAGCAGGCCGAAGCCGAAACGGACGCGCTCCTGCACAATATCCTGCCGGACACTATCGTCGGCAAACTGAAAGAGGCGCCCGACACGACCATTGCCAACGAGTTCGACGAGGCGTCCGTCCTCTTTGCCGACATCAAGGGCTTCGTTGCGCTCGCCAAAGAGCTTGGCCCCGCGCGAACAGTTGCGCTTCTCAACACGATCGTGCGCGCCTTCGATGAGCTGGCCGAGCGCTGCGGCGTGGAGAAGATCAAGACCATCGGCGACGCCTATATGGCTGCGGCCGGCTTGCCGGTGCCTGCTGCAGATCATGCGGATCGAATTGCCGGCATGGCACTCGGTATGCTCGATGCTGCTCAGCGCATATCAAAGGAGCACGACGTCGACATCGCGCTTCGCATCGGCATAGCCAGCGGGCCCGTGCTGGCCGGCGTGATCGGGGCGAAGCGTCTGATCTACGATGTGTGGGGCGATACGGTGAACCTCGCCTCGCGCCTCGAGAACCTGAGCCAACCCCATGCCATCCTCGTATCCGAACTGACGCAGATCCGCCTCGGCGATGGCTACCGGCTCGAGCCGAACGGCAGCATCGACATCAAGGGATATGGCGCAGTGCACACCTGGTTCCTGAAAGGACGGCGCCCTGAGCACCGCGGCGGTACTGTCACCACGAGCGAACCGCTACTGGTGCCGCAAGAGGGCACCCTGGCAGGTCCGGTGGCGCGCTCGACACTTTAGCCCCGCCAGCCCACTGTTCCGGACGGAACAGCTTTACATCAGGTGCGACTGGCACACTTGCGGCACACTCGTCGATGTGGAGCCGCTGCCATGCACACGCTGATGAAACCTCGTAGTCTGGCCATGCTCGCCGCCGTCATGATCGGCACCTTCGTCGGAAGCTGGGCCACCGCATCTCCCACCACGCCAGCGGAAGATGGCGCTTCCGCCACGCGCCAGTGCACGCAGACGCTCTGCCCGAACCTCCTCTGGTTGCGCGCCCCTATCCTGCGCGTTCACGCGCGCTGACGGGCACAGCACCGAATTTGGTCGCGAATATTCGGAGGCCGCGGCGCACCCTGCCTGCGGCCTCATGCACGTCCATCACGACGTCGGACCGCGGGGAAGAAGCAGGGCTCGCCCAAAACAATGAGCCCTCCGGCCAGAGGTCCGAAGGGCTCGACTTGGTCTCTTGCGCATCTTGCGTCGTTTTCATGCCGTTCCGGGAATGCCGCCAAAGGCTGTCCACGCCGATCCCGATAGGACGATGATCTCCGCCGGCTGGTTCCCCGAAATGAGGAAATCGACTTCCTGCCCGACAAGGTCCGCCGAGGCGCTGATGACCTGCTTCCTGGCGAAGCGATAGCGGCGCCCGTCATCGGTCGTGATGACGCCGAACCCGAGATCGTCGCGATATTTCGTGATTTCGCCCTGCATGGCACTCTCCTTGATGTAGCCTCCGGTCGATGCCGGCTGCGGCCGTCTGCGTGATGGGAGAAGCATTGCAGGGCGGCTGCACGGGCGCTGTTACCGGCATAACAGACTGCATTTTTCGATCGCGCCGGATTGGGGAGGCCTGTTCCCTGCGAAACAGACCGCGCGCTACGCGCCGCCTAGGGTGCCAGCGTTGAACAAGCGCAGGGGGAGCCTCTGTGCCGAGCCCCGCGGGGCCACCCAGGAGGATTTGCCATGCAGTCGCACCAGCAGACCACCAGCCAACCGCAGTCGATGGCAAACGCAGACCGCTCCCATGGGCGAGGACGCCGACTTGTCCTGATGCTCGGCCTCTTCGCTGCAGGCTCGGCCTCCGTCCTCGCGGCGATGCAGGCCGCACCCAAGCATTTCGCGGCAGCGATCGCACCAGCTTCCGCAATTCCCGCGCAGCCGGTTACCGAACGTCCGCAAACGACGTGGATCGCAGCGGCACCCGGACGGGTCGAGCCGCGCTCGGGGCAGATCCGCGTGAGCTCTCTCGCGCCGGGCCGCATTCAGGAGGTGAATGCCGCCACCGGCGACCGCGTCACCAAGGGCGACGTGCTGGTCCGCCTCAACGACAAGGAAGCGCGCGCGCGCCTCGCGGCGGCCGAGGTCGAAGTCTCCGTGCGCCAGCGCGAGCGCGACGCGCAGCCCGAGACGGCCGGGCGCGAGGACGTGCGCAAGGCCGAGGACGCGCTCTATACTGCCGAGCGCGCCTCGACCAACGCACGCTTCGCCCTCGACGGCGTGATCGCTGCGGATCGCAGGGCAGCCGGCAATCCGCAGGCACTCATCCAGGCGCGCAATCAGCTCGCACAGGCCGAGGACAAGCTACGACAGGAGCGCACGGCTTTGGCCATGGCGCATGCCAAATCCAAAGTGCCGGCACCCAATCGCGTCGAGGCGGCGCTCATCGCGGCCCGCGCCGAGTTGACCCTCGCCGAGGAAATGGTCGAGAAGATGCGCGTTCGCGCGCCCCTTACCGGATCGGTACTACAGATCCACGCCAAAGCCGGCGAGCTTGCCATGCCCTCCAGCGAGCACGTTCTTCTGATCATGGGTGATCTGACACTGATGCGCGTCCGCGCCGAGGTCGACGAGCAGGACGTCGCGAAGATCAAGGCTGGGCAGCAGGTCTTCGTGCGCAGCACGGCCTATCCAGGTCGGGAGTTCAGCGGCACGGTGAAGGATCTTGCGCCCTCGCTCGCGATGCCGCGCATGGGCTCTCGCGGGGCGCGCCGTGCCACGGATGTCGAGGTGATGGAGGTCATGGTCGACCTCGAAGGCAGCTCTCCGCTGCTGCCAGGCATGCGCGCCGACGTTTTCTTCAGGTGATGGCGCGCGCGGTCGGCCAACCTGCTGTTGTCGAAGGATGCGCGACGATCTATAGCCCAGTGGGTCGGAGCCGGGCCTCAGTGCCCGGCTTCGCGCGCGGACGTGGTGGAACTGGTAGACACACAGGACTTAAAATCCTGAGACGGCAACGTCGTGTGGGTTCGATTCCCACCGTCCGCACCATATTTGCGCTCACGCCGCATTCGCTTCGCTCATCGGCTCCGCGGGGGCGGCGCTCGCGCCGACGCGCAGTCGCGCGCTCAGGAAGTGGGAGCGCTTACGCCGCATTCGCTGCGCTCATCGGCTCCGCGGGGGCGGCGCTCGCGCCGACGCGCAGTCGCGCGCTCAGGAAGTGGGAGCGCTCACGCCGAAGCAGCGGCACGCCCCTCCTACCTCCACCCCTCCTGCTCATAGGCCTCGGCAAGGAAGTCGATGAATGCGCGAACCTTCGGCGAGCTCTGGCGGCCGTGCGGCACGACCGCGTGCAGTTGTACGGCCTCCGAAACATGGGCCTCCTCCAGAACCGGCACAAGACGACCGACCTTCAGTGCCCGCGCCGCCTGCTCGTCCGACAGACGTATGATCCCGACGCCGGCAAGGCTCGCGAGATAGCAGGCCATGCCGTCATCGAAGGTGTAGCGGCTGTTCACCTTGATGCGCCGCGTGCGCACTCCATCCTTGAATGGCCAGAGGTCGAGATCCGCCGACGTCGACGCGAACAGGCATTCGTGGTGAAGCAAGTCGTCGGGCGTCTCGAGCCGGGGCGCATTCGCAAGATATGTTGGTGCCGCGCAGACGATCCGACGGAATGTGGCGAGCTTTCGGGCGACGAACGAGCTATCGGGCAGTGCTCCGAGCCGGATCGCGACGTCGATCTGATTCTCGACGAGGTCGATGCGACGACTGCCTATGGCGAACTCGATGCGGACATCCGGATAGCGCTCGCGAAACCGCGGCAGTGCGTTGACGATGGTCGTGAAGCCCACGCCGGTCGCACAGGCGACGCGAAGCTCGCCGCGCGGCGCGGCACCTTGTGCCATCACGTCCGCCTCGCACTCGTCGATGTCGGCAAGAATTTTGCGCGCACGAGCGACATAGCGCTCGCCTTCGGCAGTCAACGTTACGCGGCGCGTCGTCCGGTTGAGGAGGCGCACGCCGAGACGCTGCTCCAGGCGCGACACGAGCTTCGCAACGGCCGACGGCGTCAGGCCGACATCCTCGGCAGCCGCCGTGAAACCTCCGCGGTCGGCGACGCGCACCATCACCAGCATTTCATCGGGCTGTCCCATTGCACACCTGCAGGATCCGACCGGCACCAGCGCTCATGCCGCGCAAGCATCTCGACCGCCGAGGCGGCCGCCTTTCGCACCAGTTCATTGGATAGCCGGGATTGCCGCATTTAACACGGAGAGACCCGGATCTGCGAACGGAATTCCGCAATCTTTGTCCGCAACAGCGGATTATCAAACCAACCGAAGCATGACATTAACCTCGCCCGCGCGGTTAATCCTCGGCCGACGCGCTGATAAGGACTCAGAGGAGAGATGACAATGAGCGAGAGCACCACCATGAGCGCGATGCACAAGGAAGACGGCGCGCCTCAGACGACGCCGAAAACTGCTGCTTTTCTGAGCGCATTTGTAACGCCGCCGAAAATGCTTGCAGTGCGCGTACGTAAACACGTGGCGCGCCATTGGACGGCACAGCAAATCGTCCAGCTCATTTGGAATGTGAACGGCATCCGACGATTCAATATCGCCTGATCGCCCCGATTCACATCCGGTCTCAACTCGAGCTTCGAGAGCAATTCCCCATGTCTACGCAGAAGTGTGAAATAGGCGCGCCCTATGGCGCCGCCGAAGGTCCCTTGACGGCCTCAAGCACCAGCGCCTTGTCTGGTTCCTTTGGCTTCCTCAAGCAGGTCGTGACGGAAGTTATCCGCTACCGGTCATTCAGAGCCGCGGAGAAGGAACTCCACGCGCTCGATGACCGTATGCTGAAGGACATCGGCATCGACCGAAGCGAGATCAAGTCGGCGCTCAGCGGCGCAGCCAACGATCGACGCAACTGCTGGCGGTTCTAGAGACGCGCCGAATAGCCGAGGCAGACACGAAAATCACCGCGCAGCGCCTGCTGGCGCTGCGCGGTGTGCGCCGTCACGCGTCAGGCGGTGGCGATATAATCGCGCATGGCCATCGCCTCCATCTCCACCTCGGCGATGTGATGCTTCACGACGTCGCCGATCGAGATGATGCCGGCGAGCCGGCCGCTGGCGACCACCGGCAGATGCCGGCACCGCCGCATGGTCATGCGGCTCATGATCTCGTCGATGGTGTCATCCTCGGCGCAGGTGAGCACTTCGCGCGTCATGATCTCCGAGACTGGCCAGCCAAGGCACTCCGCGCCTTCCCTTGCGAGGGCGTGGACAACGTCGCGCTCGGAGACGATGCCGGCAATCCTGCCAGCCCTGTCGGTCACGACCACGGCACCGATGCGCTTGTCTGCTAGGCGGCTGGCCACGGTCGTCAGTTTTGCATCGGCGCGAACCGTCTCTACGCCGTGGCCCTTGACCTTGAGTATCGAGGCAACATGCATGGATATCCTCCCGTTCACCGGTCGGATGACCCATCACGCGGGTACAGGGCGCCCCGCCCCCATCAGCCCTGTCGCTCCACGAACCGGTCATCGTGGCCGATGGAACCGTTCGTCGCTGCGTCTCGGGACGCGCGCGGTACAAAATTGGTGCCGCGTCCATTTGTTTAAGTTGGGCCATCGCCCGGGGGCTTGCAAGGGGAAAGGTCAGTCTGCGCACCGACGAGGCGTGCAGCGCACAAATCCGCGCGGCCTTTCAAACCATTGATCAGCAGCGCCCCGAGGCCTAAAGCTGGCCGCGAACAGCCGCTGCGCCCTGATGCAGCGCAATGCAACATTCAGCGGGAGAGCAAGCATGAGTTTCGAGAAGGGTCTGAAGTATTTCATTAACGGTGCCTGGGTCGAACCCGTAGGCGCGACCACAATCGACGTCATCAATCCCGCAACCGAGCAGCCCTTCGCCAAGGTGGCGCTCGGGACCAGGGCGGACGTGGATCGGGCCGTCGCTGCAGCCCGCGCAGCATTCCCGGCATTCGCCGCAAGCGCGCGCGAGGAACGCCTCGCTCTTCTCGAGAAGATTGCCGCGATCTACAAGCGCCGCTTCGGGGAGATGGGCGAGATCATCAGCCGCGAGATGGGCGCCCCGCTCTCCTTCGCGACGCGCTTCCAGGCCGGCGCCGGCATGGGCCACTTCCGCACCATGCACGGCATTCTCAAGACCTATCCCTTCGAGGAGGCGCACGGCGCGACGGAGATCCTGCGCGAGCCGATCGGCGTCATCGGCATGATCACGCCGTGGAACTGGCCGGCGAACCAGATCTCCTGCAAGGTCGCGGCCGCGCTCGCCGCCGGCTGCACGATGGTGCTGAAGCCTTCCGAGGTCGCGCCGTTCTCGGCCATCCTCATTGCCGAGATGCTGGAAGAGGCAGGCGTGCCGGCAGGCGTGTTCAATCTCGTGCATGGCGACAAGGTCGTGGGCCAGGCCATGGCTGAGCATCCGGGCATCGACTGCATGTCGTTCACAGGTTCGACGGGTGCCGGCATCGATGTTGCTGTTCGCGCCGCGCCGACGGTCAAGCGTGTCGGCCAGGAGCTCGGTGGCAAGTCGGCGAATATCCTGCTCGATGATGTGGACTGGTCGAAGGCGGTCACGGAAGGCGTGAAGCTCTGCTTCCGCAATTCTGGTCAGTCGTGCAACGCGCCGACGCGGATGCTTGTACCGGCGGATCGCATCGGCGAGGTCGCCGAGATCGCCAAGGCCGCTGCGCTCAGCGTGAAGGTCGGCGATCCAGCCGCGGCCGACAGCGACATGGGGCCCGTCGTCTCGGATCTGCAGTGGCGCAAGATCCAGGACCTCATCCAGTCCGGCATTTCCGAAGGCGCGAGGCTCGTAACCGGCGGCCCCGGCAAGCCGGAAGGCCTCAACCAGGGCTATTACGTCAAGCCAACGATCTTTGCCGACGTGAAGCCGGAAATGCGGATCGCGCGCGAGGAGATCTTTGGGCCGGTGCTCTCGATCCTGCCCTATAGCGACGAGGCGGATGCCGTGCGCATCGCCAATGACCACATGTTCGGCCTCGCGGGCTATGTCCATTCGTCCGATCGCGAGCGCGCGAAGCGCGTCGCCCGCCAGATCCGCGCCGGCATGGTGACAGTCAACATGGCCAACGCCGATCCGGCCGCACCCTTCGGCGGCTATCGCCAGTCGGGCAACGGGCGCGAATGGGGCCGGCACGGGATCGAGGAGTATCTCGAGATCAAATCCGTCATGGGCTGGAACGCCGCCTGATCCCGGTAACCCGAACAACGCGAAAACCTTGACGGGGGGCCATGCGCCCCCCTTATTGCTGCCTATGTCAGCCGGCCGGACGGTCGCTGCCGGGTGCCGAAAGGCTGCGTACCGGTGGAGGAAAGTCCGGGCTCCATGGATCGACGGTGGCGGCTAACGGCCGCCGGGGGCAACCCCAGGGAAAGTGCCACAGAAAGCAAACCGCCGAAGCGGGCTCGCCCGCGGCAGCAAGGGTGAAAGGGTGCGGTAAGAGCGCACCGCGCCTCTGGCAACAGAGGTGGCACGGCAAACCCCACCGGGAGCAAAACCGAATAGGGGCAGCATGGCGCAGCGGGTTCGCCCGTTGCGCCGGGCGTGATCCACGCCGCCGCCCGGGTTGGTTGCACGAGGTGTCCAGCAATGGGCGCCCCAGATGAATGGCCGTCGCGGAGGCTCGCCTCCAGACAGAACCCGGCTTACAGGCCGGCTGACATGAATTTTCTTGCCGCGGGCTGCTGGGAAGAGGTGCTCGCCTTCTGCCGTTTGGGGCAGGCCCGCGGCGGCCATATCGAGAGCGCAGCATTCGCGGCCAAGGGATGCTGGAAAGGGGCGAACATCCCCTCTCCCCGCGCTTGCGGGGAGAGGGTTAGGGTGAGGGGCGGCGGCATACGCCAACGTTTCAACGAGTTCCCGCCCCTCATCCCGACCTTCTCCCCGTAAGAACGGGGAGAAGGAGAAGAGGGATAGAGACATGACGATCGTCGTGCGGTTCGCGGCGGAAGCGGATCTGGATCTACTCGTGCAGCTCAATCAGGTCGTGCAAAGCGTCCATCACGACCTCTATCCCGAGGACTTCGAGAAGCTGGTCGATGCACAAAGCCTCAAGTCCCTGCTCGCGCCGAGACTTGCGAACGTCGCGATCGCGGAACTCGACGGGAAACCGGCCGGCTACATCTGGTTCGATATCCAGACACGTCCCGCCAGTCCATTCTCGCCGGCGCGAAGGCGTCTCTACGTCCATCACCTGTCGGTCGCACCGAACGCCCGTCGCCGTGGCATTGCCGGCGCACTGATGGCCCACGCCGAGGCCTTTGCCGAAGGCGAGGACATCATCGAGATCGCCCTTTCGCATTGGGCGGCAAACACTGGCGCACAGGAATTCTTCGCCGCGCAGGGCTTCGCGCCCTATCAGGTGCTGCTTCGCAAGAAACTGAGCGATGGCTCCGACGATTGAGCACCGTCTCAGTTCGGCCGCCCCTGCGGATCGGCGGGCACCTTGCCATCATCATCCAGTAGCCGAGATCTCCGGATCGATCCAGTGCGCTCCAGGATCGGATAGGCGACCGACGCGATGTGCGCCGTGATGCGCTTCAGGTCGCGGGTAATGTCGATGTGAAGCGAACTGGTCTCGATGCTCTGCGTTTTGCCCTCTCTGAGTCGGCGCAGATGGTTCTCGTTGGCTTCCTGCTCAAGGTCGCGCATCCGGTCCTTCTCCGCGAGCAGCGCTCTCGCCGACTGAATGTCTCCGATCACGAAAACGCTCGTAGCGAGATGGAGATTGTCCAGCAGGCAGCGATGCATGTTGGTGATCTCCTCCAGACCGTCATCGGAGAAGGTGAGCTTGCGCTTGATCTTCTTCGCGGCGAGATCGCGCAGATTCTTGTCGAGGATGTCGCCGATGTGCTCGAGATTGATCGTGAACGCGAGGATGTCGGAGCAGCGCTTCGCATCGGCATCGCTGAGGCCGTCCTGACGGCTGATGGCCATCAGGTGTAGTTTCACGGCGTTGTGGAGCCGGTCGAGATCATCGTCCATATCGGCCAGCGTCGCGAGGAGCTTGCGATCATCGTTGCGAAGGGCATCGAGGAACGTCGTCAGCATCGCCTGCACGATGTCCACCATGCGGAGCACCTCGCGCGTCGCGTCGGCCAGCGCCAGGCTCGGCGACTTGACGACGGCGGCATTGAGGTATTGCGGCGCGCCGGGATCGGCGGCGGAGGCGCCCGGAGGAATGAGCTTCACGCAGAGGCGCGCCAGCGGATCCAGCAGGCCTATGAAGGCTACCGCCAGCGCCACGTTGAATAGCGTGTGAAAGTTGGCGACCTGACGGGCGGGACTTGCGTCCAGCGCTGTCATCGCCTGCGCCAGCCACGGCAGCATCGGCATGGCGATCAGACAGCCCACACCGCGCACGATGAGATTGCCGAGCGCGAGCTGGCGCGCCGACCTGTTGGTGCCCGCGGCAAAATACTGCGGGATGATGTTGCCGAGATTGGCGCCGAGGACGAGAGCGACCGCGGCCACTGGCGTCACGATCTGGTGCTCGGCCAGTGTCATGATCAGGAGCACTGCGGCGATACTGGAGTAGGCGGCCCACGTCAGCAGCGCCGCAAGCGCAATATCGATGATCGGATCTCCGGATACGATCGCGAACAGATCACGCAATGCGGCCGTCTTCTCGACCGGCTCGATGGTTGCAACGATGAGATGCAGGGCAAGCAGGATGAGCCCGACGCCGATCGACACGCGGCCGAGATCGCGCGTCCGCGTCTTGCCGCCCTTGTTGAACGCGACCACCCCGGCCAGCATGAACAGCGGCGCCACCGCCGACACGTTGAAGCTCAGCACCTGCACAATCAGCGTCGTGCCGACGTTGGCGCCGAGGGTCACCGCGAGCGCAGGGACGATCGTCATGAAGCCGGCGGCGATGAAGCTCGTCGACATGAGGGCCGTCGCCGTGCTGCTCTGTAGGAGCGCAGTGACGCCCATGCCGGCGAGAAACGCCTTCCAACGGTTCTTGAGGCCGGTCGCGAGAAACTGGCGCAGGTTGCCGCCGAAGGCGCGCACCATGCCCGTATGCACCATGCGCATGCCCCAGAGCAGCAGGGCCACGAAGCCGGCAAGCTGGAGCAGAACGAAGGTGGCCTGCATTTCCGCGCCTCCTCGATCGGCGGCGGCAAGCCGCGCCAAGTTGCGGACCAAGCTCGGAAATCTGGTCCCATTCGCCCAGGGGCGCAAGCAAATATGACAGATTTGTTACAGTGCTATTTTGCAGAACACGCGGAGGAGCCACGCGTTCCGGTAGGCTTGTGCGCTCGGCGCCGATCAACCCCTCACGTCACCGCCCGTGGCGCGCTTCACTTCGGCGATAACCTTCTTTGAGACCGCGTCGATCTCGGCGTCGGTGAGCGTCTTCTCTGTCGGCGAAAGCGTCACTTCGAGCCCGAGCGACTTCTTGCCGGCGCCGAGCGCATCGCCCTCGAAGAGGTCGAACACGCGCACGCTTGAGATCAGCCCCTTGTCGGCGGCGGAAGCCGCCTTGATGACATCGCCGGCCGCCACGTCGCGATCGAGCAGAAAGGCGAAGTCACGTGTGACGGGCAACAGATCGGCAGACGCCAAAGGCGCACGCGCGCGCGCTTTGCGCTTCTCGGCGGGCAGCGCGCTGACGAATACCTCGAAGGCCGAGGCCGGCCCCGTCACATCGAGCGCCTTCAGCGTCAGAGGATGGATCTCGCCGAAGTATGCGAGCACGACCTTCGGCCCGAGCCGCAGTGTCCCAGAGCGACCGGGGTGGAACCATGCCGGCGCGTCGCGTGTGATCTGCGCCCGTGCTGGATCGATACCAAGCGCCGCCAGCGCTGCCGCGGCATCTGCTTTCACATCGAACACGTCAGCGGGCTTCGCCGCGCCATCCCAGTGCCGGCCATGTCCTAGAAGCTGCGCCGCGCCGACCCGCACGCCGGAGGCGAGCAGGAGCTGATCCTCGGGCCTGTCGCCCTTGTAGGCTTGCCCGACCTCGAAGAGCGCAACGTCTGCAAATCCGCGGTTCCGGTTGCGCTGCGCCGACGCCAGCAATCCAGGAAGCAGGCTCGGGCGCATCGAGCTCATCTCGGTCGAGATGGGATTGGCAAGCTCGAGGGCGTCGCTGCCGCCACCGAAATGCTCGGCCCAGGCGCGCGGCGTGAACGACCATGTGATCGCCTCGACGAAGCCCCGCGTCGCAAGCACGCGCCGCGCCCGCCGTGCCCGCTTCTGCACGTCCGTCAGCACCGAGCGCGTGACGCCGTGCTGGCGCGGCATGGCAGCCGGCGGCACCTTGTCGAGACCGGCGATACGCACGATCTCCTCGACGATATCGGCCGCGCCATGTACGTCCGGCCGCCACGTCGGCACCGTCACCTTGACCGTCTCGCCCGGCCCTTCGACCGCGAAGCCGAGCGCATCGAGAGTCTTGCGCGCCTCGCTCGTCTTGATATCGAGCCCCGCGAGCTTTTTCACGCGCGAGAAGGCAAACGAGACGACTGTCTTCTTAACCGGCGCCTTGCCGGCGATCTTCGCACGCGAGGGCTCGCCGCCCGCGAAGTCCAGCATGAGCCGGGTGCCAAGGTCGAGGCCGCCCTTGATGAACGCCGGATCCACGCCGCGCTCGAAGCGGTAGCGCGCATCCGTCTGCAGGCCGGCCTTGCGGCCTGTCGCCGCCGTCAGCAGCGGGTCGAAGTAGGCGCACTCGATGAGCACGTTCGTCGTCTCGTGCGTGGAGCCGGACTCCTCGCCGCCCATGATGCCGCCAAAGCCGAGCACGCGCTGCGTGTCGGCGATGACGCACATGCCATCCTCGACGGAGTGCTCCTTGCCGTCGAGGCCGAGGAAGCGCTCGCCATTGCGGCCGTTGCGGGCGCGGATCGCGCCGATCACCCGGTCGGCGTCATAGACGTGCAGCGGCCGGCCACGATCCATGCTGACGTAGTTCGTCACATCGACGACGGCATTGATGGGCCGGAGCCCGATAGCTTTGAGGCGCTGCTGCACCCACGCGGGCGAGGCGCCATTCCTGATGCCGCGGATATAGCGGCCGGCGAAGACCGGGCAGGCGTGCGCCAGCTCGGGCGGGAACTCGAGCAGGATATCGATCGGGCACTCGTACTTGCCTTCGACGCCGGGTGTGGGCAGCTCAGGCTTGAGCTTTCCGAGGCCGCAAGCGGCGATGTCGCGCGCGATGCCGCGCACGCCCGTACAGTCCGGCCGGTTTGGCGTGAGCTTGACCTCGACGACGGGATCGTCGAGGCCCATGACGTCCACGTACCGCTTGCCCACGTCCTTTGCATGGCCGTCGCCGAGGTCGATGATGCCCTCGTGGTCCTCGGAAAGCTCGAGCTCGCGTTCGGAGACGAGCATGCCGTTAGACACGACGCCGCGAACGGGGCGCTTGTCGAGCGTGATGCCCGTGCCGGGGATGTAGCTGCCGAGCGGCGCGAACACCCCGATCATGCCGGCGCGCGCATTCGGCGCTCCGCAGACGACTTCGACAACGCCGGAGCCGGCGTCGACCTGACAGACGCGCAGCTTGTCGGCATTGGGATGGGGCTTGGCATCGACCACGCGGGCCACCACGAAGGGGCTCAGCACCTTGGCCGGCTCCTCGACGCCTTCGACCTCGAGGCCGATGATCGACAGCCGATCGACGATCTCGTCGAGCGGCGTGGTCGTGTCGAGGTGGTCCTGGAGCCAGTTGAACGTGAATTTCATGAACGGATCTCGCAATGAGGCGCGGCCGCCGGACAGGCGGCATCATCGCCGGCGGCGCCACTCATGGAACGATTTCAGGTGAATTTCAACCGCATGGGCAGGCGGCGGCCCCATCCGGTGCCGCCCGGCCTGCCACTCGTCAGCCGCCGGGCCTCCGTGGCGCGGCGGCAGGCGGCGCGCGGCTATTTTGGCGCGAGCACCATGACCATCTGGCGGCCCTCGAGGCGCGGCTCAGATTCGACCTTGCTGATCTCCTGCACCTCGGCCTTGACCCGCTGGAGCACGGCCATGCCGAGCTGCTGGTGGGCCATCTCGCGGCCGCGGAACCGCAGGGTCACCTTGACCTTATCGCCTTCCTCGAAGAAGCGCCGGATGGCGCGCATTTTCACGTCGTAGTCGTGATCATCGATGCTCGGGCGCATCTTGATCTCTTTGATCTCGACGATTTTCTGCTTCTTGCGGGCTTCGGCCTGCTTCTTCTGCTCCTGGAACTTGTACTTGCCATAGTCCAGGATCTTGGCGACCGGCGGATCGGCGTCGGGCGACACCTCGACGAGGTCGAGCCCGGCTTCTTCGGCCTGGCGCAAAGCGTCAAGCGTCTCGACGACGCCGACGTTATCGCCGTCGGCGTTTATGAGGCGGACTGTTCGCGAGCGAATCCCGTCGTTAGTTCTGGGACCGGATGGTTCGCGCTCCGGACCTGCGCGCATTGGACGGCGTATGTTGCATCTCCTGAAATGGGCCGATCAAACGTCATTCGGAAAATCTGCCTCGGCAGATTGTGCCACCCCGGCCGCAGGCGACAACTCGACGCAGAAACGGGACTAGAGAAGGGCGATTTTCCGACGCCTGTCAAGCAGGAGCCGGGGCTTGGCCGGTGACAGTTGCATGAGCCGCAGGGCGGCGGTTCTTTCTGCAACGCAGCGCCTCCCCTCGGGCCGAATCGCCCCCTTTCACGCACGGGGCTTGTCTCCGGCGGTCGGTTAACTCACTCTGTCCGGACACCTGTTGAAGTGCCCCGGCCGGCGCGGGCAACAAGAGGACGAGCGGCAGCCCATGCCGCCGAGCGAGGAGACACGAAGGCCAACGATCGGCCGCCCGGCCCCAAGAGGAGCGCGTCCCATGAAGCTGATGTGGTTCCACCTTATGCCGTATACCGAGCTTCCCGACGATTTTCGGGAGAAGCATCCTTCGGTGTGGGTCGATATCCATTCCTCGCTGTTCGACCCCAAGCGCGCCCACCACATGTACAACGACTTCATGGACGAGATGGAGTTCGCAGCGGACTGCGGCTTCGACGCCATCTGCTGCAACGAGCACCACTCCAACGGCTATGGCCTCATGCCCTCGCCGAACCTGATCGCGACGGCACTCGCACGTCGGACTACCGACACGGCCATCTGCGTCATGGGCAATAGCCTCGCGCTCTACAATCCGCCGACAAGGGTTGCGGAAGAGTTCGCTATGATCGACTGCATTTCGGGCGGACGCCTCATTGCCGGCTTTCCCGTCGGCACCCCCATGGACACGACCTTCGCCTACGGCCAGAATCCCTCGATGCTGCGCGAGCGGTATCTGGAAGCGCACGATCTCGTCATGCGCGCCTGGCAGGAAAAGGACACCTTCGCCTTCAACGGCCGCTTCAACCAGCAACGCTACGTCAACATCTGGCCGCGGCCGATCCAGCAACCGCATCCGCCGGTATGGATCCCTGGCGGCGGCTCCGTCGAGACGTGGCGGTGGTGCGCGGAGATGGACTACGTCTACTGCTATCTCTCCTACTACGGCTACAAGGCCGGGCAGGCGACCATGCAGGGCTTTTGGGACGAGATGGACCGGCTCGGCAAGGACCGCAATCCGTACCGCGCAGGTTTCCTCCAGTTCGTCGGCGTCGCCGAGAGCCGCTCGGAAGCCATGGAGCGCTACGCCGAAGCTGCCGAATATTTCTACGGCCGCTGCCTGCACGTCGATCCGCGCTTTGCCTCGCCCCCCGGCTACAACACCGAGGCGACCATGCGTGCGGGTCTCGAAAGCCAGGTCAAGCGCGCAGCCGACGAGGCCGCACGGGCCCAGGCCGAAAGCGCTCAGCCGGGACACAACAAACCCAAGGACCAGCTCGCCGGCGTGACGACCGGCACCACGGCCGGCACGCGCTTCAACATGGTCGCGCGCAACATGGAGGAGATCGTCGATCGCGGCTATGTCGTCGTCGGCTCGCCGAAGGACGTGGCCGAGCAGCTCGAGTACGTCGCCAAGACGCTCAACGTCGGCCACTTCATGCTGCTCCTCCAGTACGGAAACATGTCCAAGGAGCTGACGAAGTACAATACGAAGCTCTTCGCCGAGCAGGTCATGCCGAAGCTGAAACCGCTGTTCTCGGAATGGGAGGACAAGTGGTGGCCGAAGCCCATGGACAAATCCGCACGCGCAGCACTCCCGGCATTCCGGCCTGCTGCGGCAGAGTAGGCAGCAAAGAGCACCGCTCGAAACAGCAGTTGGTCACTGTCATGGAGCGCGTGCTCATTCTCGGCAGCCCCGGTGCGGGAAAATCCACGTTCGCCCGGCGGCTTGCGAAGCTCTCCGGGCTTCCCGTCGTGCATCTGGATCAGCACTACTGGCTGCCCGGCTGGACCGAGCCCGACGGGGATGTTTGGCACGACACGGTAAAGGAGCTTCTTACGCGGCCCCGCTGGATCATCGATGGGGACTATGGCGGCACGCTCGACATGCGATTGCGCGATGCCGACACGGTCTTCTTCCTGGATCTGCCGCGCTGGCTCTGCATCACGCGCGTTCTGAAGCGGATCAGTATGAGCTACGGGCGCACGCGCCCCGACCTCGCCGACGGATGTCCCGAGCGGTTTGATTGGGAGTTCCTGAAGTATGTGTGGAATTATCCGCGCAAGCGCCGCCCCGGGCTCGTGGCAAGGCTCGGGACGTTCAAAGGGCAGATGCTGACTTTCCGCAAGAGCCGCGAGATCGAAAGATACCTGCTCAACGCTCGCCAACGGCAGCCGCGCGCTCCATGAGCGCGACGAGCCCCTGCAGCAGGGCTGTTGGTGTCGGTGGACACCCGCGGATGTGCAGATCGACGGGGACGACCTTGTCGACGCTGCCGACGGTCGCATAGCCGTTGTACAGTCCGCTCCCGCACGCACAGTCGCCGGCCGCCACGACCCATTTCGGATTGGGCGTCGCGTTGTAGGTCCGCTCGAGCGCCTCGCGCATATTCTTGGTCACCGGCCCGGTCACCAGCAGAACGTCGGCGTGACGCGGCGAGGCGACAAAGCGAAGACCGAAGCGCTCCAAGTCGTAATAGACATTGCTGAGCGCATGAATCTCCAGCTCGCAGGCATTGCACGAGCCGGCATCCACCTGACGGATCGACAGGCTGTGGCCGAGCGCGCGGCGTGCCGATTTCTGCAGCCGCTCCGCCAGCTCGGCGAGAACGGCATCGTCATCGCTAGGCCGCGCCTCGGTGAGCGGCGCCTTCAGGAGTCCCTCGATGAGCAATCGGCGCATGAAGCAGCCTCAGAGATCATGCCCCGAATAGGAGCAGTTGAACGACTTGTTGCAGATGGGGAAGTCCGCGACGATGTTGCCCTCGATCGCGGCTTCGAGCAACGGCCACTGTAGCCACGAAGGATCGCGGATATAGGCGTCCGCAATCGTGCCGCCCTCACCGAGGCGCACCCAGGCGAGCACGTCGCCGCGGAAGCCTTCGACGAGCGTCGTCGCTTCTCGACCGGCGGCACTCGCGAGGGCAGCATCCAGCGGAGCCGCAATCGGGCCCTCGGGTAGTTTCTCCAGGCACTGCTCGATGATAGACAGGCTCTCGCCGATCTCGTCGATGCGGATCCAGACGCGCGCGTCGACATCGCCCGCAGTGCGCACCGGCACCTCGAAACGTAAGGCTTCGTAGGGCGGATAGGGGAGTGCCCGGCGCACATCGAACGCGCGGCCCGAGGCGCGGCCGACATAACCGCCGGCGCCGTACTGCCGCGCCAGCTCTGGCTTCAGAATGCCCGTCGTAACCGTGCGATCCTGCAGCGAAGCCGTGCGATCGTAGATGCGCACCAGGTTGGGCAGATGCTGGCGGATGTAGGCGATCAGAGCGCGAATGTTGGCCGCGCCGGCCTCGTCCAGATCGCGCGCGACACCACCCGGCACCACGCGATCCATCATCAGGCGATGACCGAAGCCAACGTTCGCGCACCTCAGCACCTGCTCGCGCAGCGCACCGCAATGGGCATGGATCAGCGAGAAGGAGGCATCGTTGCAGATGGCGCCGAAATCGCCGAGGTGATTGGCAAGGCGTTCTAGCTCGGCCATGACCGCACGCAATCCCTGCGCACGCGCCGGCGCCTCGACGCCGGCGGCCGCCTCGACCGCGCGGGCGAACGCGAGCGCGATCGCAACCGTGCTGTCGCCCGACACGCGTCCAGCGAGCCGGACCGCACGCGCGAGCGGGGCGCCGCGCATCAGCCCCTGCACGCCTTTGTGCGCGTAGCCGAACCGCTCCTCAAGCCGCACGACCGTCTCGCCATTGGCGTGGAACCTGAAGTGGCCCGGCTCGATGATGCC
>CAUJKI010000539.1 GCA_963205015.1 Pseudomonadota bacterium | reverse complement strand
GTACCGGTTGCCGCCGCCATGTCGGTGCTCGTGCGCTTCGCGTTGCGCCTCTATCTCGACAGCTATATCTATCGCGGCGCGCCGCCCGGCCCCGGTGCGGGAGATCCCGCACCATGAGCCAACCGCGCGAGCAGTTCGTCTTCGACTGGGGCGCACGGCCGGCGCTCGGCGCGGAGGATTTTCTCGTCGGACCGTCGAACGAGGCGGCGGTGAGGCTCGTCGACCGCTGGCCGGACTGGTCGATGTCGTCGGCGCTCGTGGTCGGGCCGGCGCAGAGCGGCAAGAGCCATCTCGCCCACGTCTGGCAGCTTCGCTCCGACGCCGTCATGCTCGATGCGGCCGATCTCGACGAGGCGCGCGTGCCGGAGCTGATGGGGCGGTCCGCCGTGGTGGTCGAGGACGTCGACCGCGGCATCGGCGCGGAGACGGCGCTTTTCCACCTCCTCAACCTCGCGCGCGAGCATCGCACGTCCTTGCTGCTCACTTCTCGGGCGCCGGCGGGGGAACTTACGGTAACGCTGCCGGATTTACGATCACGCCTCAGGGCGCTCGCCATGACCGCGATCGGCACGCCGGACCAGACGCTGCTGACAGCCGTGCTGGTGAAGCTGCTCTCCGACCGCCAGATCACGGCGGCCCCCGCGCTCGTGCACTATCTGGCGCGGGAGCTGGACCGATCCTTTGCCGCAGCGGTCCATCTCGTGGAGGCAATCGACCGGCTCTCCCTCGCGCGGCGCCAGCCTGTGACCCGGGCGCTGGCGACCGAGGCCCTGGCGACGTTGAGGAAAAATCAAACCGGCGAAAAAGCTGATTGAACATCGATCAATAGGCCCGACATGTGAATGTCGTAAGACAATGGCAGCTATAATCCCTTCTGGTCGCATTCTGCAGACAGAGCGCGGCCGCGCGACAAGGAGAGGGCTGTGTCAGGCAGCAAGGCGCGTTCGCGTGCAAAGATCGAGAGCGGCATGCCGGAGGTCCCCGTGGAAGCGCCACAGGGGCCGGCGCGCTATTACAATCGTGAGCTTTCCTGGCTGCAATTCAACACCCGCGTGCTCGACGAGGCGCGCAACCGCCGCCATCCCCTCCTCGAGCGCCTGCGCTTCCTGTCGATCTCGGCCTCGAACCTCGACGAGTTCTACATGGTCCGCGTCGCCGGGTTGCATGGCCAGGTGAAGGCGAAGGTTTCGAACCTCAGCAACGACGGCCTGACGCCGGCCCAGCAGCTCGAGGCCATCAACAAGTTCGTCGCCGGCCTCTCAGCCGAGCAGCAGGCCTGCTGGAACGAGCTCAGCCGCGAAATGGCCGACGTCGGCATCTCCATCGTCTCGCCGGACCAGCTCACCGAAACCGAGCAGACTTGGCTCGAATCCTACTTCATGACGCACCTCTTTCCGGTGCTGACTCCTATCGCCGTCGATCCCGCGCACCCCTTCCCGTTCATTCCGAACAGGGGATTCACGCTCGGCCTCGAGCTCGCCAAGAAAAAAGGCGGCGAGGCCATGCACGCGCTCATGCCGATCCCGGCGCCTGTCGATCGATTCCTGCAACTGCCTGCCGGCGAGGATCCGAGCGCGATCCGCTTCATGCGCATCGAAACGCTGATCGGTCACTTCGCCTCGCTCCTCTTTCCGGGCTACGTGGTCAAGCGGCAGGGCGCCTTCCGCATCCTGCGCGACAGCGACATCGAGGTCGAGGAAGAGGCCGAGGATCTGGTGCGCTCATTCGAGAGCGCGCTGAAGCGCCGTCGTCGCGGCTCCGTGATCCGCCTCGAGATCGATGCCTACATGCCCCATGAGCTGCGGGCTTTCGTCGTCGATCAGCTCAAGGTCGGCGAGGCGGATACCTACGTGCAGGAAGGTCTGCTCGGACTCGGCGACACGTCGCAGCTCATCGTCGAGAGCCGCCCGGACCTCGTCTTCCCGCCTTTCAACATCCGCTTTCCCGAGCGCATTCGCGAACACAACGGCGACTGCTTCGCGGCCATCAAGGCCAAGGACATCGTCGTCCATCACCCTTACGAATCCTTCGATGTCGTCGTGCAGTTCCTGCGCCAGGCCGGCGCCGACCCCGACGTGCTCGCCATCAAATGGACGCTCTACCGCACCTCCAAGGACAGTCCCATCGTCCGCGCCCTCAAGGAAGCCGCCGAGCTCGGCAAGTCCGTGACGGCGGTGATCGAGCTCAAGGCCCGCTTCGACGAGGCCGCCAACATCCGCCTCGCACGCGATCTCGAAAGCTCGGGCGTGCACGTCGTCTACGGCTTCATAGAACTCAAGACCCACGCCAAGCTCGGCATGATCGTGCGCAAAGAGGGCGCCGAGCTCGTCTCGTACTGCCATATCGGCACGGGCAACTATCACCCGCAGACGGCGCGCATCTATACCGATCTCTCGTTCTTCACGGCTGATGCCGCGATCGCGCGGGACGTGAACCGCATTCTCAATTTCGTGACCGGCTACGGCGAGCAGGCCGAGCTCGAGACCATGGCGGCGAGCCCCTTCGGCATCAGGAAGCGTATCCTGGAGAGCATCCGGGCGGAGACGGAGCACGCGCGCGCCGGCCGCCCCGCCGCGATCTGGATGAAGATGAACGCGCTGGTCGATATGCAGATCATCGAGGCGCTCTACGAAGCCTCGAACGCTGGCGTGGAAATCGACCTCGTGGTGCGCGGCATCTGCTGCCTGAGGCCCGGCATTCCCGGTATGTCCGAGAATATCCGCGTCAAAAGCATCATCGGGCGCTTCCTCGAGCACGGCCGCATTTACTGCTTCGGCGGCGGGCACGGGCTCCCGCACCCTGACGCGATCGTGTATATCAGCTCGGCGGACATGATGCCGCGTAACCTCGACCGGCGCGTCGAGGCTATGGTACCGGTGACGAATCCGACGGTGCACGCGCAGATCCTCGACCAGATCATGACGGCGAACCTCAAAGACAACCAGCAGAGCTGGCTGGTTCTGCCCGACGGATCGAGCCGGCGGATCGTACCCGATGAAGGCGAGAAGCCCTTCAACGCGCACGAGTACTTCATGTTCAACCCGAGCCTGTCAGGGCGCGGTCAGTCGCTGAAGAGCCATTCGCCGCCGCGTTTCAAGCTCGAAGACAGGGACGAGAGCAGCAGGCAGTGACATTTGCTGAGGGCAGAGACGACCGACGGGCAGGGCTCAATGATCTCGAGCCGATCGCCGTGGTCGACATCGGGTCCAACTCGGTCCGCCTCGTCGTCTACGAGGGCGCCATCCGCAGCCCCGCTCCCCTCTTCAACGAAAAAGTCCTCTGCGGTCTCGGCCGTACTGTCGCCTCGACCGGCCGGCTCGATGCCGACGCCGTCGAGCGCGCCATAGAGGCGCTGCGCCGCTTTCACGCGATCAACCGTGTGCTCGGCGTCAAGAACGTACGTGTCATCGCGACGGCCGCCGTACGCGAAGCCGCCAACGGTCCCGAGTTCATTGCCCGCGGCGAGCAGGCGATCGGCGGGCGCATCGCCGTCCTCTCAGGTGCGCGCGAGGCCGAGCTTGCGGCCATGGGCACGCTCATGGGCATTCCGAACGCCGACGGCATCGCGGGCGACCTCGGCGGCGGCAGCCTCGAGCTGATCGACATCGCGGGCGCCAGGTCGACAGCATCGGCGACCTTGCCGCTCGGCGGCCTCAGGCTGATCGATACTTCGGGTAACAAGCTCGAAAGAGCCATCGAGATCGTGGATGCGAGCCTTTCCGAGCTGCCGTGGCTCTCGGCGGGCGAAGGACGCACATTCTACGCCGTCGGCGGCACGTGGCGCTCGCTCGCCAGGCTACACATGGATCTGCGGAAGTACCCGCTGCGCGTCATGCACGGCTACAGCATCGAGAGCCGCGCCTGCATCGACTTCTGCGAGAGCATCCGCCGCGCCAAAAAACTTTCCGACATCCGCGGCATCGAGGATGTGGCGCGGGCGCGGCGTGAGGTCCTGCCCTACGGCGCGCTCGTGCTCGAGCGCGTGCTCCGGCGCATGAAACCGAAGGACGTGGTGTTCTCGGTCTATGGCGTGCGCGAAGGCTTGGTGTTCAGCCTGCTTTCACCCTCGGAGCGCGAGCGCGATCCGCTGCTCGCCTACTGTGAGGACCACGCCCGCCTGAACTCGCGCTCGCTCGTCCACGCCCGGGAGCTTTGTACCTGGACGGACACCATCTTCACCGAGCCGGGGCCACGCGAGAGCCCGGAGGAGCGGCGCCTGCGTCACGCGGCCTGCCTGCTTTCGGACGTCGGCTGGCGCGCGCATCCCGACCACCGCGGCGAGCAGAGCCTGAACATCGTCGCCCATGCAGGTCTCGGCGGCATCGACCATGAAGGCCGCATCTTTCTCGCCCTCACCGTCTATTTCCGCCATGTCGGCACAGGCCGCGTCTCCGGTGCCGAGGATGAGCTGCCGGTCGCCCTCAAGTCCCTCGTCTCGCGGCGCACGCTGAAGCGCGCCCGCATTCTCGGCGCTGCAATACGCTCGGCCCACATGCTCTCGATCGGCCGGCCGGGGATCATCGACGAGACGCCGCTCGCCTTCGAGGGCGGCAAGCTCGTGCTGACGCTGCCGGCCACGCATCGCGATCTCGACGGCGAGCGGTTGCGCCGCCGCTTCGAAGTGCTCGCCGATCTGGTCGATCATCGGCCTGAAATTCGCTTTTCATGACAATATGATAGCTGCGCCCCGTCGCGAATGCGCGCGAGCCGGCGTTTCACGACGAAGGGTGTGGATGGGCGCGAAGTTGCCGGAATCCCCCGCTAGAGGATGATTGTTGCAGATGGGAGGATGTAGCAGTTCCATCGGCAGCACGAATCGCGCTCTCTGGCCCTCGGGCGGTGAGCGTTTTCTTTCTGTGCCGGACTTCAACGGGCTGATACGTGGTCCTCATGTCAGATGACCTCTACACGGTTCTGGGCGTTGCCAAGGGCGCGCAGGACGACGAGATCCGGCGGGCCTACCGGCGACTTGCCAAGGAGCTGCATCCGGACGTGCGCCCGAACGATCCGGCGGCGAGTGACCGCTTCAAGCGGGTCACGGCGGCCTACGACATCCTCGGCGATGCGGCCAAGCGGCGGCGCTACGACGACGGCGAGATCGACGCGCAGGGCGAGCCCGTGCGCACCTACGCGCGAAACGGCGCGGGCGCCAGCGGCAACTGGGCGAACGGCTTCGGCGGGCGGGATGCCGGCGGCGTCAGCGACATCTTTTCCGATCTCTTCGGCGCGCGCGGCACGCGCGGACCCGGCTTCAGCCTGCGCGGCCAGGACGTGCGCTACACACTCGAAGTAGACTTCATGGAGGCGGTCGGGGGCGCCAGGAAGCGCGTCACCATGCCGGAAGGCGGCACGCTCGACCTCAACGTGCCGGAAGGCGTGGCCGACGGGCAGGTTCTGCGGCTCAAGGGAAAGGGCGCGCCTGGCCTGCGTGGCGGCGAGAATGGCGACGCGCTCGTCGAAATCCACGTCCGCCCGCACCCGAAGTTCAAGCGCCTCGGCAACGATATCCTGCTCGAGCTGCCCATTACCATCGACGAGGCCGTGCTCGGCGGGAAGATCGAGGTCGCGACCATCTCCGGCCGTGTTGCGCTGCAGATCCCGAAGGGCACGAGCTCGGGGCGCATCTTCCGCCTCAAGGGCAAGGGCGTGCGCAGCACGACGGACGGTTCTCTCGGGGATCAGCTCGTGACGATCCGGATCGTGATGCCGGAGAACGTGGACGAGTCGCTTTCCTACTTCATGGCCGAGTGGCGCCAACGCAATCGCTACGATCCCGGCCGCGACTGAGCGCGCTCCCTGCCCGCATTCCTACCGCGCTGTCGGCGCGAGATGCTCCGCCACACGCGCCAACCGCGCAAAGGTCGCGACATCGAGTTGCTCGGCGCGCTGCTCCGGCGCGACGCCCGCCGCCTCGAGCAGCGGCAGCGGATCGGAAATGAGCGTTCGCAGGCTCTGCCGCAACATCTTGCGCCGCTGGCCGAAAGCCGCCGCCGTGACGCGTCCGAGCCACTGCACCGAGCACTCGGGCATCGGCTGCGCGCGCGGCAGGAACGTCACGACCGCGGAAGCCACCTTCGGCGGCGGCGTGAAAGCCTCCGGCCCGAGCGTGAGCGCAATACGCGGCGTGGTGCGCCACTGCGAGATGACGGCAAGTCGTCCATATGCCTTCGTGCCGGGCTGCGCCGTGATCCGCTCGGCCACCTCCTTCTGGAACATGAGCACCATGCGCTCCCACCAGGGCGGCCAGGGCTTGGTTTCGAGCCAGCCGATGAGCAGGCGCGTCGCGACGTTGTAGGGGAGGTTCGCGACGATCACCGTGCGGCCGGGCTGCTGCGCAAGAAGATTCAGCCAATCCACATCGAGCGCATCGTCAAGGTGGACCGCAAGCCGGCCGGGATAGGCCTCTGCGATCTGCGCCAGGGCGGGCGCGCAGCGCCGATCGCGTTCCACTGCCACGACGCGCCGCGCGCCTTCCATGAGCAGCCCGCGCGTGAGGCCGCCAGGACCAGGCCCTATCTCGACGACCGTCGTCGCATCGAGCGGCGCTGCGAGCCGTGCGATCCGGCGCGTCAGGTTGAGATCGAGAATGAAGTTCTGGCCAAGGCTCTTCTTCGCGTCGATCTCGAGCGCGGCGATCACCTCGCGCAGCGGCGGCAGGCCGTCGCCTGATGACTTGCGGGGCTCGTGGGGCTCAGGCATGGCGCGACGCCGCAGCGCGGCGCTCGGCCAACTCCGCAGCGAGCTTCAGCGCCGCAACGAGGCTTGACGGCGAGGCTGCGCCCGTCCCGGCGATGTCGAAAGCCGTGCCATGATCGGGCGATGTGCGCACGAAGGGAAGCCCGAGCGTGACATTCACTGCCGTGTCGAACGCGAGTGTCTTGATCGGGATGAGCGCCTGATCGTGGTACATGGTGACGACGGCGTCATAGCGCTTGCGGGCTTCGCCATGAAAGAGCGAGTCCGCCGAATGCGGGCCGGTCACGACGATCCCCTCGGCCTGCAGCGACGCGATGGCCGGCCCGATGATGGCGACCTCCTCGCGGCCGATGGTGCCCGCTTCGCCCGCGTGCGGATTGAGGCCGGTGACCGCGATGCGAGGTTTGGCGATCCCGAAATCAGAGGCCATGGCCTCGGCCACGATGCGCACCGTCTCGCTGATTCGCGCCGCCGTCAGCAGCTCAGGGACGCGCGTGATCGGCACATGAACGGTGAGCGGCACCACGCGCAGGATGTCCGACGCGAGCATCATCACCGGCACCCATTGCCTGCCCGGGTGATGGCGACCCGCAAGTTCCGCCAGGTACTCGGTGTGGCCCGGATGGCGGAAACCCGCCCGCAGGAGCGTACTCTTGGCAATGGGGTTCGTCGCAACGGCGCTGACGCGCCCCGCGACGGCATCGGCTACGGCAAAATCGATTGCCGCGATGATTCCGCCGGCGTTGAGCATCTCCGTACGGCCCGCGACGACGGGCACCGCGAGCGGCACCGGCCGCACCGGCAGCCGCGCGGCGAACGCATCACTGCCCGCCCCAAGATCTTCCGACACTGCGAGCTCGACGGCGATACCGAGCGCGCGCGCGCGCGCCGCAACGGCCGCTGGCTCAGCATAGAGAATGAAAGGGGGAACACCGTTCTTCGCCCGGTCGCGCCACGCGAGAAGCGTGATGTCGAGACCGATGCCGGCCGGATCGCCCATCGTCAGCGCCAGCGGGCGGCGCGAGCCCGCCGCACGCCCAACTTCGCTCGCCAAGGCCTTAACTCCCGACCGCTCGGATCCGCCTGATCAGCGCTTCTCGATCAAGGCCTCGGCACGGAGATCCCTCAGATGGCGCCGCGAGACGACTTCGAACTCGCGCATCGTCAGCTCCTGCTGAGCCCTGAGGCGCTTCTCATCGTCCGCTTTGACGGTCTTGCGCCCGCACACGGCATATAGCTCGACGCCGGAGCTGGCAAGGGTGGGCGGCACCATCTCGCCATCCTTGGCGTTGAGCAGGAGACTGCGGGTCGGCTCGCTGACCGCCGACGCGGCCTGATTGGCGAGACTCTCGAAGCGGGCATCGGGCACGCCCTTAACCAACTCCTGGGTGCTGCGGCAGTCGCGGAAACGCTTGCGGAGCTGCTCGGCCTCGGAGAGCCGACGCGCGAGCGCAGCCTGGTCGATCCGCCCCGGCACGGCGAGCGTGATCTTGTGAAGTTGCATTTCGACCTTAGCGCCGCCGCTCTCCTCGGCCGATTGCTCGACGAAGCGGTCGATGTCGCGATCCGAAACGGCAATCTGGCTGCCGAACTTGCGCCGGATGACATCCCGCCAGACGAGCGCGGCGCGCGTGCGGGCCTTCATCGTGGACGCGTCGATACCCTGGGACTTGAGCTGGGCGACGAACTGCGCCTCGGTCAGCTTATTGCGCGAGGCCATGTCCTTGAAGGACTTCTCGACCTCGTCATCGGTGACCGTGACGCTCAGCCGCTTGCCTTCCTGGATCTTCAAGCGCTCCTCGATGATCTCATCGAGCGCCTTCTCGCGCAGGGTCGGCAGCACGCCCGCCCGGGCGCTCTCGATGGCGCGACGCTGCAGACCCATGATGAAGTTCTTCTTGCGCTCCTCGAAGACGGCCAGGATCTGCTCGCGCGACTTGCCTGGATTGGATTTGATCGTCTCCTCGAGAATGCTGCGGAGCTGGTTATTGATGTTCGGATCTTGCGCCAGACGCTTGAAGTTCGCCTGCGCACGCTCGCCGATATTGGCACCCAGCGCCATGAGCGTCGCGCGCTGGTCGACCTCATAGGCGGTGATCGGCTCGTCGTTGACGAGAACCACGATGCCCTGCCGGCGGCTTTTGCCGCCACCACCGTCTCCACTGCTCTCGCCGGCCCCGGGGGCCGTACTCGCCTCGCGCCGCGGTCGCGGTGCGGGCTTCGGCTTGGCCTGGGCCTTGGGCGGCGCGGGATCAGCGCGCAGCGGCGCCACCGGCTCGCGCGGCTGTGCAGGCGGCGGCACGGTCACGACGAGGCCCGGAATGGAAGACGGCTGCTGCGCAAGGGCCGCGCCCGCGCTCGCCATCAGAGCACCAGCAAGAAGCCATGACGCCAGTTGCACGACGCCATGCCTGCTACGCGGCACGTCCGCGCTGTTTATTCCCAGATCCGCCATCATTCCCCAAGCCGGCCGCGATTCGTCCGCCCGATCCTAGTAGTTATCGCAGGAAGCAGATGTGATTATCCACATCAAGCGTGGCGTTGGCATGGCACTCGGCGTGCGCTGCAGCAGGCCCCTACGCTCCTTTAAGCCCGTGACACGTCCTGCCCCTTCGGGTAGCCAGGAAAAAAGCTCATTTCCGGGAGCCGGATATGCCCGCCAGTAACCTCGCCCAGATGAACGCCGCCGAAGTTACGATCAAGACCATGGTCGCGAACGGGCTCGACAAGCTCTACTGCCTGCCGGGCGTTCAGAACGACGACTTCTTCGATGCTCTCGTGCGGGCCGGGAACCCTCTCAAGCCCATTCATACGCGTCATGAGCAGGCCACGGCCTACATGGCACTCGGCGCGGCGCTGGCGAGCGGCAAGCCGCAGGCCTACTGCGTGGTGCCGGGGCCCGGCTTCCTCAATACGACGGCGCCGCTCGCCACGGCCCAGTCGCTCTGCGCGCCCGTCCTCGCCATATCGGGCCAGATCTACGAGCAGTCCATCGGCAAGGGCATCGGCTTCCTGCACGAGATTCCCGACCAGCTCGGCATCATGCGGACACTGACCAAGTGGGCCGGCCATATCGAGGGGCCGCAGGACGCCGCGGCCAAGAGCCGCGCCGCGTTCGACCAGCTCTTGAGCGGCGTACCGGGACCGGTCGGCCTCGAATGCGGCTGGAACATGTGGCGCTCCTCCGCCGAGGTTGCGCTGGACGACACGCCGGCCGTGCGCAGGACGCCGCCGCTCGACCTCGACGCCATCAAGACCGCGGCCAAGACCCTGGCGGGCGCCAAGCGGCCGATCATTCTCGTGGGCGGCGGCGCGCAGGATGCGAGCGCCGAGGTGACGCGCCTTGTCGCGCGACTTCAGGCACCGGTCATCGCCTACCGAACCGGCCAGGGCGTGATCGACTCGCGTAATCTCTTCAGC
>CAUJKI010000538.1 GCA_963205015.1 Pseudomonadota bacterium | reverse complement strand
GATCCCATGGGGCGTCCGCAGCGCACCGAGGGGCCTGATCTCGGAACCTCAGTCAAGGTGCCGGAGGAGATCGACATCCAGCGTGCGCGCGAGATCCTCGAGGAACTGCGCCGTCGTCTCGGCGACCAGCAGCGTCCGCTCCTGGAGCTCGACTACATCGAGCGCCTGCTGCGCCGGTTCTGATCGCCCGTTCCTCTCCCTGCGTGCGGGAAAGGGTACGAAGCGACCTCAGACGCACCCTTTGGCGTGAACAGGCCTGCCATCCCGCATCCCGCGTGATCTAAGCCCGGCACGCGCGCTATTCTCCCCCGGCTGAATGATGACCGACGCCGGTAGAACGGCGCAGGTTCGGGGGGCGGGATGGATGAGGCGGGGCAACAGCAGGCAGCGGCACGGCGGCTTGTCGCGATCGTCTGCACGGCGCAGGTGCTCGTCCAGATCGGCGCCTTTTTCTGGCCGGCGCTGCTTCCGCGCATGATCCCGCTCTGGGATCTCTCCAACACCCAGGCCGGATGGGTCACGGCAAGCTTTTACGCCGCCTACATGCTCGCCGTCCCCATCCTCGTGACGCTGACCGACCGCGTAGATGCGAAGTACGTCTATCTCTTCGGTGTCGGCGCGACGGTGGTCGGCCACGGCGGTTTCGCGCTCTTCGCGGAGGGCTACTGGTCGGCGATGGCCTTCCGCGCGTTGACGGGGCTCGGCTGGGCCGGGACGTACATGACCGGCCTCAAGCTGCTCGCCGATCAGGTCGATGCCAGGATGATGTCCCGCGCGGTGACGGGCCATGCCGCGAGCATCGGCGTTTCTGGCGCACTCTCCTTCGCGACCGGCGACCTGCTCGCCAATCTCGGCGGCTGGCAGCTCGCGTTCTTTACCGCTGCACTCACGGCTGCGATTGCGTGGAGCATGGTGGCGTTCTTCGTGCCGCGCCGTTCGGCGCCTCTCGCGAAGCCGAGCGATGGAGGCGGGCTCTTCAATTTCCTACCCGTGCTGCGCAACCGGTCGGCCATGGCCTACGCGATCGGCTATTGCGTACACACACTCGAGATGAGCGCACTGCGCGGATGGGGTGTCGCTTTCCTCGGCTATGTGGCGGCGAGCACGGGCGCGGGCGCGTCACTGCTCTCGCCGGCCACGGTGATGACGCTGCTCGGCCTTATCGGGGTCGTCGCGAGCGTGAGCGGAAACGAGATGGCCATTCGCCTTGGGCGGCGCCGGCTCATTCAACTCGCCATGGCAGGCTCGATCTTGATCGCTCTGGCCATCGGTTCGATCGGCGTGTGGTCGTACTGGCTCGCGGTGGCGCTGCTGCTCGTGTACGGGCTCGTCGTGTGGCTCGATTCTTCCTCGCTCACGGCAGGAGCGGCAGGCACGGCCGAGCCGGCGCGGCGTGGCGCGACCCTCGCGGTGCATTCCTCGCTCGGTTATGCGGGCGGCTTCGTCGGGCCGATCGTGGTCGGCTGGAGCCTCGACTGGGCGGGCGGCATGTCGCCGCTCGGCTGGGTCGCCGGCTTCGGCAACGTCGCGGCGCTGATGCTCGCCGCCCTCGTCGCGTTCGTGCTCATGCGTCCGAGCGGCCTCGCCGGCGACAAGGGCGGGTAGCTCAGATCCGCCGGCCGGCGTCCTTCCAGAAGGGCTCGCGCAGGCGGCGCTTGAAGATCTTCCCTGAGTCCTCGCGCGGCAGCTCGTGCGCGATCTCGATGCGGCGCGGCACCTTGTAGCTCGCGAGGTGCGATTTCAGATGCGCGCTCACGGTCTCGGTATCGAGCGCGTGACCGGGCAGGGGCTCGACGAGCGCGATGAGCGCCTCGCCGTACTCTTCATCGGGAATGCCGAAGACGGCGCAGTCCTTGACGCCGGGAAGCGCGATCGCGACGGCCTCGATTTCGGCGGGGTAGATGTTGACGCCCCCCGAGATGACCATGTCGCGCTTGCGGTCGCAGAGAAAGAGATAGCCGTCGGGATCGAGATAGCCCATGTCGCCGACGGTGATGAGGCCGCGGCGCTCGATCTCGGCGCGCTTCTCGGGGAGATTGTGATAGGTGAACTCCGGGTAGTAGTCGATCGAGGAATAGACCTCGCCGACCTCGCCCTGCGGCAACTCGCGGCCGTTCTCGTCCTGGATGGAGATGGTGGCGCCTTTCGAGGGCCGGCCGACGGTGCCGGGCTTCTTCAGCCATTCCTCGCTCGATACGATCGTGACGGCGCCGCTTTCGGTTGCGCCATAGAATTCCCAGATCACAGGTCCCCACCACTCGATCATGTCGCGCTTGACGTGCACGGGGCAGGGCGCGGCCGCGTGCATGACGAAGCGCAGTGAGGAGACGTCGTAGCGGCGGCGGACCTCCTCTGGCAGCTTCAGGAGGCGTACGAACATGGTTGGCACCATGAAGAGCGTGTCGATGCGCTGGCGCTCGATGGTCGCGAGCAGTTCTTCGGGCTCGAAGCGCGGCATGAGGATGAGCGCCTCGGCGAGGCGTGCGGCGCGCAGCACGAAGGCATTGGGCGCGGAGTGATAGAGCGGCCCGGCCATCACCGTGCGGATGCCTGGCGAGACGCCGTAGACGACACGGCGGGCTTCGTTGAGGGCTTCCTGCTGCTCCGGCGTCGGGGGCGCGCGACGCACGCCCTTGGGATGCCCTGTCGTGCCGGACGTGTAGATCATGCTGAGCGTCTGCGGGCGCGGCGCCCCAGTCCACGGGGCATTTGCCGCGATGAAATCCTCCCAGCTTCGCGCACCTTCGGGCAGCGCGCAGCGTTCGGGCGCAATGGCGAAGCTGCGGGCGATCTCGTCGGGCGTCGGCGCTGCGAGAATGACGACGCCGGACGGTGCCGCCTGCTGCGCGCTCTCGAGGAGATCGGCGTGCGTGATGAGCACCTTGGCCGCGCAGTCGCGCAGAATGTAGCCGATCTCGTCGGGATGAAAGTGCCAGTTGATCGGCACGGCATAGGCGCCGAGGCGAATGGCGGCATAGGAGGCTTCGAGGAAGGCAATGTCATTGCGCATGAGGATGGCGACGCAGTCGCCCTGACCGATGCCGAGGGCTGCAAGACCAGCGGCCGCGCGCTCGCTGCGTGCGTCGAATGTGGCCCGGTCGATCGTGCGCCCGCCGCTCGCGATCCCGCTTACGCGCCCGTCCTCTGCCTCCATCGGTCCTCCCTCCTGTCGTCTTTTTGATGAGTTGAGCATGGGCCTGGGACGCAAAGCAAGCTGGCGGACGACCCGGGCGGTCGGTAGAATTCGAGCACAGACAATCCAGCCAGGAGGCGCGCTCCATGTCGGAGGAATCGGTCGTCGTGACCCGCAAGGACGGCATTGCCATCATTCGCCTCAACGAGCCGAAGTCGATGAATGCCATGTCCGCCGATATCAAGGCTGGCCTGGATGCGAACGTTCCTTCGCTGCTGGACGACGACAGCGTGCGCTGCCTCCTCATCACGGGTACGGGCGACGCCTTCTGTGCCGGTGGCGATATTCGCAACATGGGGCGTGCCAAGCCCTCGGACACGCGCGAGCGCATGCGCCGCTCGTATCGCTGGTCGGGGCGGCTGCTCAAGGCAGAGAAGCCGGTCGTGACGGCCGTGAACGGCGCGGCGGCGGGCGCGGGCGTCTCGCTTGCGCTCATGGGCGACGTGGTCATCGCCTCGACGTCGGCCTATTTCACCACAGGCTTCGTCAAGATCGGCGTAGTGCCCGATCTCGGCCTTCTGGCGACGCTGCCACGCGCCGTCGGCACACTGCGCGCGAAGGATCTCCTCATGACGAGCCGCAAGGTGAGCGCGGAGGAGGCGCTGCAGATCGGGCTCTGCTCGCGGGTCGCGGCGCCGACCGAGCTGATGGACAAGGCCATGGAGGTCGCCGAGCAATTCGCCAACGGTCCGACGGTCGCCTATGGCTTGCTCAAGAAGATGGTCTCGAAGGCCTACGACGCGTCGTTCGACGAGTTCCTGGATGCGGAAGCGTTCGCGCAGGGGACCGTCATGGCGACCGACGATTTCATCGAGGGCATCACAGCCTTCCGCGAGAAGCGCCGCGCAAAGTTCAAGGGCAGTTGAGAAGAACGGGATGGCATCGTGCTGAAGGCTGCCGCAACAGCATCGGCGCGGGGCGATGACGCGATGCTGTGATCCCCAAGTGCTGATCCCAACAAGTGCTGATCCCAAAGAGCGATGGTCGCAGTTGCTGCCCAGCGCGACAGGCCGTCCAGCTCCTGCAACGGATGCGCTCGATACTTCTGCGAAGGCTACATGAGCGCGGCATTCACCCATAGGTGCGTTGCGATACTCGCGACATAGCCGAGCGCGATCGCCCAGCTCCATCTGAGGTGATTGAGGAACGTGTAGTGATTGCGCACGAGCCCCATCAGAGCCACGCCCGCTGCCGTGCCGATGGACACCATGCTACCGCCGACGCCTGTGCTGAGCGTCACGAGCATCCATTGGCCGCTCGACATATCGGGGTTCATGGTGAGCACCGCGAACATCAGCGGGATGTTGTCGAATGCCGCACCGAGGACGCCGATCGCGATGTTGGCGGCGGTCGGCCCGAGGTCGCCATAGAGAAAACCCGACAGCTTTGCGAGATGGCCGGCAACGCCGAGCCCGGCGACCGCGAAGATAATGCCGAAGAAGAACAGCAGCGTGTCCCACTCCAGTCGTCGGATCTCCCGTAAAGAATCGAATGCCATGTCCTGGTCGGCACGGCGGCGTCCGATCCGCTGGAGAATGTAGCTGAATACCTGAAGGTATCCGAGGCCCAGCATCATCCCAAGCGCAGGCGGCAAGCTCAGAACGCTTTTGAACGCGACGGCGGTCGCGATGGTGGCCGCGAATAGCCCCATCACGGTGCCCGCGCCGGCGACCGCCTCGAAGATCTCGCGCGTCTGCTGGCCTTCGAGGCGCGTGCCGCGGGCGCTCGCCGCGAGCTTCGCGTAGGCGCTCGCGGAGTCGACCAGGGCAAGACCCATCCGCTGGGCGGTCTCGCG
>CAUJKI010000537.1 GCA_963205015.1 Pseudomonadota bacterium | reverse complement strand
GCGAGAAGCTCCACTCCAAGGAGACACGGCCGATCAAGCGCGGCGACATCCTGAGCTTCCGTCTGTCCGGCGCCGGCGGCTACGGACCGCCGGACAAACGCGAGGTGGGCGCCATCGCCGAGGATGTCGCCGATGGCTATGTCACGGCAGAGCATGCACTTCGCGAGTATGGCTGGACACCGGATGATGCGTCTGGAGCAAAGTGACGAGCCAAACAGGCAAGCGCATTGAGAAGTTTATGGATTGGCGATCAGGGCTGGTGTCTGCATCTGCTCCTCGCCAGTTTCCGCTGCACGATGAGGAAGCCGCCATAAGGGCGTGAGGCGCGACCGTTACATACTGACGCTACCGACGACGCGCGCGCGTACGCGCATCGAATTGCCCGGCAAATAAGAGAGCGGAATATCTTCTACTTCGACGAGTCTTATGCTGTGCTCGAGGGCCCCTGAACGAACCGCGTTCGCCCGTGCCTGCTCAGTTGCCGCATCGAGAGCCCGAGCGCGCTCCATTCCCGAGAAGACCTGGTCGACTTCACCGCTGACCTGTGCCATGGCGGCGCCGACGGCATTGGCAACAGCGGCATTCGGCACTTCGACAACCTTAGAGATGCCCGGCAATCGATCAGGAACGAGAAAAGCACCGCCGCCGACCACGATAAGTGGAACCTCCGCAGCACTGGTCTTCATGCGATCCACTGCGGTCGCGATGATCGTGCGTATCTGCGCGAGCGCGCCCTCGACGTAAGACTTATCAAGAGACGCAACCCGCCCCTGATCGCCGAGATCAATCAGCTTCGCGGCGACGGCAATATCGGTCACCGTCAGATCGGGCCCGCCGAATACACGCGCGCGCCTCTGTAGATCAAAGCCTACACTGCGCGGCCCGATGGACTTCGGATCGGCCGGATCGCACAACGTACCGCCGCCGAGACCAACGGAGAGGAGGTCCGGCATCCGGAACAGCGTGCGTACGCCACCGATATGGACGACATTGTTGGCCTCACGCGGAAACCCTCTGACCAGGGTGCCGATGTCGGCCGTCGTTCCGCCGACATCGATCACCATGGCGTCGTCGAGACCGGAGAGCAGCGAGGCCCCGCGCAACGAATTCGTCGGTCCGGAGGCGAACGAGCGCACCGGAAACCGGACAGCCTCGTCGGCGAGCACGACAGTGCCATCGTTCTGGGTGATGAACAAAGGAGCGCTCGTGCCCACCCGCCGCAGTGCTTCGACGAACGCGGCAACAGTGTCGCGTGCCATCTGGTGCAGCGCGGCATTGAGCAGCGTGACGTTCTCCCGCGGCAGCAGGCCGATACGGCCGAGCTCGTGCGATAGCGTGATGGCAATGCCCGGGCAGATCTCGCTCAGGATCTCAGCAGCCTCCTGCTCGAGATCCGGATTGAGCGGCGAGAAGACGGATGACACGCCGACGGCGGTCACACCCGAGCCGGCGATCGCGCGCGCTGCCTCGCGCAAGCCGTTCCGATCAAAGGGAACGAGCGCTCGCCCATCGATCTCGTACCCGCCGCGGACCATGAAAACCGGCCCCCGGACAAGCTCGCGCAAATCGGGTGGCCAGTCGACGAATGGCGGTAGAGTCGCCGCGGCAGGCAGGCCGATGCGCACTGCCGCCACCCGGCTGAGTTGGCTGCGCTGAACGACGGCATTGGTGAAGTGCGTCGTGCCGATCATGACGGCGCTGAGCGCCGAGGGTGGCACACCGGCTTCGGCAATGACATCGCCAAGCGCCGCCTCGATGCCGCCGAGAACATCGGCGGTCGTCGCCCGCTTCACGGCATGGCGCACCGTTTCGCCATCAATAATGACGGCGTCGGTATTGGTCCCGCCGACATCGATGCCGATGCGCATCAGCCTACACGCTCCGCGAATACAGACTTGAAATCGAGGTCATAGCCGAAGCATCGCGGCCCCACTTTCCGGAGACCTCGCTCCGACGTCAAAATGGGCGGCGCCGGTAGCGCGACGACCGTTACACGCTGGCCGTAGCGTACGGTCTCGGTGCCGATCGCATCTCCGGAGGTGCTATCCATGAGACAGATCAGGTCAGGCACGGTCGCCGCGACATTGCCGTCTCTCCAGGCAACGACAAACTCGTTCTGGAAGGCGATCCGCATCCGGTGTCCCTGATCGTCCTCCACCCCATCGATCTCGATTGTTCCCCGCAGCCATCCCTCGGTGGTCCGCCGCATTGCGTCGACGATCGTACCCTTGAAGAGTGTGAGACCACCCTCACCGGCGACGACGGCGGCGACGGCATTGCGATGCTCTCGCCGTGCCGCCTGCACGGTGCGACCGATCCGCAGCGCCTGACTTAGAGTATAGAGGCAGGTCGAGCTCTTGACCTCGGCGCCCGTGCGCGGCGCCTTGCAAGTCGCCGCCGTGGAGCCGATCACCGTGCAGAGCTGGCGGGTCATACGCTCCATCCAGGCCCAGTTCTCGGCCTCCGCAAAAATGATGCGGTTGCGCCTGAGATCGACCATCGTCCAGGGATGGGCCGGCAACCCGCAGATCGAGAACGTCGTCATATCGGCCTGAGGGAAAGCACGCCCCATGGCATCGCAGTCGACGACCGGAAGGTCGAGCAGCATACCGGCGAGCACGGCCTGGAAGCCGTTGTTGCCGCCGATCTCCCACAGCATCACGGCCTCGAACTTGCGCCCTATGTGTTCCTCCATCATGGGGATCGTGCTGGCGAGAACGGGGCCATCGATGAGCCGCTCCTGCTTGACGAGCGGCGCCCCCATTTGCCCGACGCACGCCACCAGCGCATCGTCGGCGAGCGAAAGCGGATCGATGACGCGCGCCCGCAAGCCTCGCGCCATGTGCTCCCGGGCCTCCAGCACGCTGAAGTAGGGATCGCCGCCGCCACCCGTGCCGAGGATCCAGGCGCCAATGGCCATGGCGTCGAGGTCGTCGGCCGTCATTTCGAACGGAGGGTTCGCCATGTCATTTCCAGCACGCTCAAGGTGCCCGGCGGGGGATGCCCGCGCCGGGCGTTCGCTCAGCGGTCGCGCATCACATCGCGCGGTTCCACTTGTCGACGATCTCGCCACGCAGGCGATTGGCAGTCGTCCAATCGTGCCGGATGACCTCCTTGAGGCCGTCACCCGCGATCATGAGCGGGTTGTTTGCAAGTTCCGGCGGCAGCGTGGTCGTGACATTCGTGGGCGAGACAAGAAACTCGCTCACCATGATCTGCTGGATATCGTCGCGCAGCATGAAGTTCACCCAGGCGAAGGCCAGCTCGCGCTTCTTACTTCCCTTGGTGACGTTGAAGACCTGATCGAGGCCCAGAAGGCCCTCGGTCGGCAGCGTGGCGGAGATCTTTGCGCCCTGACGCTGCAACCTCATCACGGCTGCGAAGTCGAGCGGTGCTACATCCACCTCCCCGCGCGTGAGCTGGATCGACATGGTGCCGGTGAAGTCGACCTGGCTGAATGGCTTCAGCTTCTGGATCTCAGCAAGAGCAGCATCGACCTTATCCTCCCCGCCGCCATAGATACGCGCGAGCATCAGCACGAACATGAAGCCGAGAGAATTCGTGATATTGTAAATGCCGCGCTTGCCCTTGAGATCGGCCCGCTCCATGAACTCCTTGTAGCTCTTCGGCGGATTGGACACAGCGTCGCTTCGGTAAGCGATGCCGATAGGCTGCAGCATGCCTGTCACCGCGACATCACCCGGGAACCGCCCGATCGGGGCGATGTTCTTGAGATTGGGCACCGTCTGTTCCGAGAGCGGCGTGAAGTAGCCCTCGGTTCGCAGAATGTCCGCGATGACCTCGTTGGTCATTATGACTTCGACCGGAGGGTTGTCGACGCCTGCGGCGCGCATGAGCGGGATATTGTCGCGCGCCGTGCCGAGCGAGAGTTGAACCGTGGCGCCCGTCTCTTTCTGAAAGATCGGGATGAGGCGCGAGCGGAACAGCTTCTCATAGGGACCGCCGTAGCTGGTCACCGTGATCTGCTGAGCCTGGGCATTGGCGATATAGGGCTTGGCGATACCAGAAGCGGCACCGAATGCCGCCACCGATTGTAGGAAGCGCCGGCGAGAAAGCCTCGGCCGCACGGACGATGTGTCACCGCCTGGCCGGGTAGGGACTTGCTGCGACATTCGACTTCTCCATGACTCTATTGACGTCTCGGTGCTCATTTCATCTAGAAGCGGATCACGCGCAGGCCAACGAGGCGATCCGTCAAGGCCACCGCGGCGAGCGTGATCAGGATCGATATCGTCGACACGGCCGCCGCGGTCGGATCGAAGTTCCACTGGAGGTACTCGAAGAGCTGGATCGGCAGCGTCATCGTGTCGACGCTCTTGAGAAGGAGCGAGATCGAGAACGTGTCGAACGAGATGATGAAGGCGAACATCGCGCCATTGACGATGCCCTGCTTCGTCAGCGGCAGCGTGACGCGCCGGAATGCGATGGCCGGCGTGGCACCAAGGCTACGTGCCGCCTCCTGAAGACTCGGATTCATGTTGCCGAGGCCAGCGGTGACGTTGAGGAACACGTATGGCGTCGTGATCAGGATGTGCCCGAGCTGAAGGCCGATAAGCGAGCGGGTGCCGAGCCCGATCTGATGATAGTAGAGGAGAAGCGCGATCGCGGTCAGGATCTCCGGCAGGAGAATCGGTGCGATGAGTACCACGCGCAAACCGCCGCGCGCCTCACGAACCCGCGCGAAGTAGAATGCTGCCATGGTGCCGATGATCGTGGACACCAGGGTGCTGATCAGCGCCACCTTGAACGAGAGGACCATGGCGTCGACGAACGGCGTGTTCTCGTAGAAAGCCACGTACCAGCGCAGTGACAGGCCTTCCGGCGGAAAGCGCAGATAGGCACCCGAGTTCAGCGATGCCAGCACCACCATGAAGATCGGCGCCATGAGGAAGATATACACCGCGGCGACGAAGATCAGCAGCAGCGGTCGTGTCACGATTGCACCGAGTCCGAAGCGGTTCGCCATGGCTAGGCAATCCCCTTCATTCGGCGCTGCGTGAAGCGCATCCAGGCGAGAATCAGCAGTCCTCCCGCCACCGACAGCACGATCGCCAGCGCCGCGCCCAGCGGCCAGAGGAAAGTCTCGGTGAGCTGTTGCACGACCATCGGCGTCATCAGCTTGACCCGGCTGCCGCCAAGCATCACCGGCGTCACGAACGACCCGGCCGCCATGACGAAAACCAGGATGACGCCGGCCTGAATGCCGGGCATGGCGAGCGGAATGATCACACGCCGCATAACGGTCATGCCGCGTGCGCCAAGCGAGCGGGCAGCCTCCTCCAGCACTGGATTCACGCCCTGCAGAGCGCCGAGAAGCGGCAGCACCATGAACGGCAGGTTGACGTGAACGAGGCCGATGATCACGCCGAGCTCGTTGTACATCAGCGGCAGCGGCTGACTGATCAAGCCCCAGTCCTGGAGGCCGGCATTGATGATGCCGTTGTTGGCCAGGATGATCATCCAGCCATAGAGCCGGATGACGGTGCTGACGAGGAGCGGCGAGAGGATGCACGCATAAAGGACGACGCGCAGACGACTCTTCGTACGCGCGAGATGGTAGGCAACCGGAAAGCCAATAATGAAGCAGATGAGCGTGACCGCCGAGCAGATTACGAGCGTGCGCCAGAGCACGGCCAGATAAAACGGATCAGCGAGGGCGCGCACGTAGTTCGCAAACGTAAAGCCGGGCGCGTAGGGCGCGCTCGTCGCCGGCACGCGAAAGCTCATCACGATGATGTTGAGGTACGGGATCACCAGCAGGAATGCGACCAGCACCAGCGCCGGCAGGATGAGGAGCACCATCTGCGACGGCATGAAGCGCGAACGCTGAGGTGGTGCCGGCAGAGCGGCGGCGACCGTCATGACGCGCCCCTGGCAGGCGAGACCAGCCAGCTCTGTTCGGGCTCGAAGCTGCACCACACTTCAGCATCAGGCTCGATATCGCTGAACGTGTTCAGGTGCACCTGGAGAACGTTTCCGCTCGCGATCGCGAGGCGGTAGTCGGTCGTGTGACCGAGGAAGTGGCGTTCGCTGACGCGACCCTGAAAGACGTTCGTGCCCGCGTCGGGGCGCGTGCGCGAAAGCGAAATGGCCTCGGGGCGGACGAGGATCAGAGCCGGATCACCGACATCGAAGCCTTCTCCAGCGGTGCACCGCAGGGGGCCGATGGCCGTCTCCGCGACGCGGACGCCGTTCTCCTCCCGTGCGGAGACAATCCCGGCGACGAAATTCGAGAGACCGACGAACTCCGCGACCTGCTGCGTCGCAGGTCGTGCATAGATCGTGCGCGGATCGGCGTACTGACTGATAAGACCGCCGAACATCACCACGACACGGTCCGACATCACCATCGCCTCAGACTGGTCGTGCGTCACATAGATCGTCGTAATGCCGACGCGCTGCTGCAGGGAGCGGATGAAGAAGCGCATCTCCTCACGCAGCTTGGCATCGAGATTGGCGAGTGGCTCATCGAGCAGGAGAACGCGGGGCTCTATGACGAGCGCGCGTGCGAGGGCGACCCGCTGCTGCTGGCCGCCGCTGAGCTGGCTCGGATAGCGATCGCCGTAGGTCGGCATCTGAACCATATCCAGCACTTCACCGACGCGGCGCTGGATGTCGGCCTTGCCGACTTTCCGCATCTCGAGGCCGAAGCCGATGTTCTCGGCCACCGTCATGTGCGGGAAAAGCGCGTAGTTCTGGAAGACAAGACCGATATCGCGCTGCTCGGGCGGCTGCGCGACGATGTCCTCGTCATTGAAGCGGATGGCGCCACCATCGGGCGGCTCGAAACCGGCGATGCAACGCAGCGTTGTCGTCTTGCCGCAACCGCTCGGTCCGAGCAGCGAAACGAGCGTACCGTCCTCGACGAGAAGATCGATGCCCTTGATGGCATAGACGTCCTCGCCGCGGTCGGAATCCCGATAGACCTTGTGCAACCCTTCGATCGCTACTCTCGTCACGGGATATGCCTCGCAAGACTTCCGTTCAGGATGCGTCGGTGCCGGTAGGTGCCCGCTCACGCGGATCGCCGTATCCGCCGCCGGCCGGCGTGCAGATGGCGACACGGTCGCCGGGCTTCAGCGTGTAGGGCACTTTCGTATCCGGCACGGGCGTGCCGTTAATGCGGATCTCTCCCGGTGCGCCAGCGCCGCCGCCGACGATGCCGGCCGCCGGCGACCTGATCCGCTCGGCATTGAAGCGCACCTCCATCGCCTCATCGCCAAGCAGCTCGATCTCGAGCTCCTGGCCGCTGCCGCCTTGGAACTTGCCGGTGCCGCCCGTGCCCTTGCGGAGGCGCCGACCGTGCACACGGTACGGCGTCGTGTGCTCCATGACCTCGACAGGCAGATTGGTGATGTTGGACGGCCAGCTCAGCACGTTGGCGCCGTCCATACTGGAATTGGCACCGAAGCCACCATTCAGAAAGATGCGGTACGCGTAGGTCTTGCCGTTCTTGTCGATCCCGGACTGATAGAAGCTCCACACCGGCGACCCGGGCAGGCCCATGACCTTGTCGGGCACCGCCTGCGCCATGCACTGCATGACGCCCGCCGGCAGGTACTGGCCGAGCATCGCGCGCGAAGCGCCCGAAGTCGGATAGGTATGGTTGAGAATCGAGCCGACCGGTGCCGACACCTTGATCGGCCGCCACACACCTTCGTTGTTCCGCACGCTCGGCAGAAGAGCCAGCTTCACGCCATAAGCCGAATAGGCATAAGTGTAGCAATAGGCGCTGTTGACGGCGGCGCCCTTGATCTGCGGCGAGCTGCCCGTGAAGTCGATCAGGCACTCGGAACCATCGAAGATCATCGCCATCTCGATATGAAGCGGATGGCCGAACGCACCGTCAGCATCGAAGCTGGCGCGGTAGGTTCCCTTGGGCACCGCAGCGATCGCTTTCCGCATCGCGGCTTCCGAGCGCGTATGTATCTCGTGCGACAGCGTGTCGAGCTCGGAGAGACCGTACTCCTCCATCACCGTGCAAACCCGCGCCTCGATCAGGTTGAGTGCACCGAGCTGGGCCCAGAGATCACCAATGACGGCATCAGGCCCACGCACGTTCGCCCGCAGCATGGTTATGAAGGTCTCGTCGACCACGCCGCCGCGGACGAACTTCAGTGGTGGAATCTGGACTCCTTCCTCAAAGATATCGCGCAGATCGTGGCTGCCCGTGCGGCCGCCGATATCCGGCGCGTGCGCGGTCGCCGCTGCATATCCGACAATCTTACCCTTGAAGAAGATCGGCTTGACCACGTTGATGTCGGGTAGATGCCCCGTGCCCTCCCAGGGATCATTGCTGATGAGAACGTCGTCCGGAGCCAGCTCGGCTGCCGGAAACTTCGACATCAGCCACCGCACTGTGCGCGAGAGCGTGCCATTGAAAAGCGGAATCGACTGCTGAGCCTGCGCCAGCATCTCGCCACGACTGTCGACGACGACGCAGGAGAAATCGTGCGACTCGCGCACGACCGTCGAGAACGCGGCGCGGATGAGCGCAGCGGATGCCTCGTCGGCAGCCGAGACGAGGCGCTGCCAGAGGATCTCGAGCGTGATGGGATCGAATGGTGCGGACTTTTCCACTCTTTGCTTCCGTCTAGTGCAGCGTGACGACGATGTTGCCGTTCTCTTCGACGCGCGCCTCGCTGCCTGGCGGCAGCAGCAACGTCGATTCCGGCTCCTCGATGAGCGCCGGTCCGGAGACCGAGCTGCCGATGCCGAGCCGCTTGCGGTCATAGGCCGCGGCTTCAACGTAGCCGCGCGTTCCGAAATAGACTTGGCGCGTACCCTTTCGGGCTTCCGCGAATGATCCCCCGCGCGGCGGCCGTGCCTGCAGGCCGACCGCCCCCGCAGGTGCTTGCACGCAGGCGCGGAGATTGATCATCTCTACCGGGCCGACATTGCGGATGTCCCGATAGATCGTGCGGTAGTGGGCCTCGAAGCGATCGCGAAGCGCCGCATTGATCCCGGGGCCGTAGGGTCCCGCCGGCAGCTCGACGACAAGCTCGTAGCCCTGCCCCGCATAGCGCATGTCGGCCAGGCGCGTGCTCGTCGTACCGGCGGGGTCGATCCCCGTCGCGGCGATCACTGCGCGCGCCTCATGCTCGAGCGCAGCGAACACCGCTTCGATCTGTGCCGCCTCCGTCTCTTCGAGCACGCGATTGAGCGTGGCGACGCGATCGATCCGGGTCGGTGCCATCAGCAGCCCGAGTGCAGACGCGACGCCGGCAGACGCCGGGCACACGATCCGGCTGATGCCAAGCTTGCGCGCCACCTCGCAACCGTGCAGCGGCCCGC
>CAUJKI010000536.1 GCA_963205015.1 Pseudomonadota bacterium | reverse complement strand
TTGGAACATGGCCTCTCAATTCTTTCTTCGGGAGGACGCCGCCGCCGCGGCGGGCCTCGCACGTCTTGTTCTCAGGCTCCGGGCACCATCATGGGCTTGAAGTCGATCATCACCTGCGCCTGATAGGCCGGACGCTGGGTGAGCCGCTTGTACCAGACCTCGACGTTCGCCAGCGGCGGCCGCTCGATCGGCAGGTTGAAGTAGCGGTACATCTGCGTCCCGATCGCGATATCGGCGATCGTGAGCTGATCTCCCATAATATAGGGACGCTGCGTAAGCTGGCGATTGAGGATCGCGAGTTTCTCGCCGACGCGCTGCGCTGCCGCTTCGACCGCCTCGTCGTCGCGCTCGGATGCCGGTGTCCGCACGAGCTGGATGAAGCAGGTCGAGATGATGTCGGGGTAGAGCGTCGAGAGCGCCCAGTCCATCCACTGGTCGGCCTTCGCGAAGGTCTGCTCGTCGGAGGGCGAGAGCGTGCCACGGCCGTAGCGTTGCGCAAGATGGCGCACGATCGCGTTCGACTCCCAAAGCACGAAGCCGTGGTCGTCAATGGTCGGCACGCGTCGATTGGGATTGAGCTGGATGTACTCGGGCGTATCGAGCTTGCCAAACTCGCCGCCGTAATCGAAGCGCTGGTGCGCGAGGCCGAGCTCGCCCACGACCCACATGACCTTCTGGACATTGACCGACGTCTTGCGTCCCCAGACCTTCAGCATCGCTACTCAACCCTTGTCGCTGTGCCAATCCGCACCCCGCCGACCGCACCCGCGAATTCCAAACGCAAACGCGCCCGTGAGCGAACCCTCGCTGACGGACGTTGACCGCATCTGCCTCCGCCGCGATGGCCCCGCGGCACGTGCAAACCGGTGGCTCTGGTTCCCAGGGCCTGCTTGCGATGGGGCCTTATGCGGGCAAGCGGGGGCAGGTGTCAACCTCGGGACGGGCGCGTGATCCGAGCTGAGTGTCCGGAAGCACTTCCCCGGCCCCGTCTTCCGCGTGTCGCGAGTTATAATTGATCCGGTCGCACCAATGTAACAATTTGGACTTGATTCAGCCAATCATGACGTTTACGGAAGTTTATTGGTCAGGCGGCGTGATCAACCAGGAGGAGGCGGCTACACCAATTCATTGAAAGACAATCACCATGTCCATGCATAATGGTGCGAAAGCCCATGACGGCGCGGCACTCCAACATGATGCCGCGGCACCTCAAAAAGTGGAGCCTCAGCCGCCGCTATCGCCACCACCCGCTCCCCGCGATGTGCGGCTGGCACCGTCTCCGGGCCAGCCCGACGATGACGACGGTGTGCCGGCCGCGCCAGTGCCCCCGAGAGCGATTGACCCACTTCCAGCCGACATTTCCGTCATCGGCTCCGATCTTGCGATCAGCGGGCAGAACGTACACGTCATCTCCAAGGGAAAGATCCGGGTCGAAGGCCGGATCCAAGGCGACGTGCTCGGCACCGAGGTGGTGATCGGCGACGTCGGCACGGTCGAAGGCGTTGTGTCCGGTGACACCGTCCGGGTTTTCGGCTCGATATTGGGGACGATCCGCGGCGTGCAGGTCGAGATCGAGGCCGGAGCGAAGGTCGAGGCCGACGTGCATCACCACACGCTGAGTGTCGATGCGCGGGCGCAGATCGAAGGACGCGTGCGCCGAGCCCGGGACATCGTCGAGCTGAAGGGGGCGGAACAAACGCTCGAGGATGCAAGCGCAGTGCCCTCCCCTGAAGCGCCGCAGCAAGCTGCCCCTGCAAATCCCCGAAAAGGACGTCTGTGGGGATAGCCGCGGGCGGGAATGGCATCTGAAGCCTAAGAAAAGAGTATCTCGCTGCCGCTGGTGGCGTGCGGCTTGGAGTGCGCAGCGCGTCCGGCATTGCTAGACAGCAGCGCATCGGTCAGAGATCGACGTTCCGACGGCGCGATTCCACTGCTCGAACTTGCCGGAATTTGCCGGGCCCTGGCGGCCTGCCGTCCCTGCTTTCCGCCCTGGCTGGTGCCGCACGCACGCCGCCATTAATTGGTCAACGGCCGGCGCTGGACTCGGTTCTGCCCATCCGAGCAGAACAGGCACGGACCGGCCCCTATTCCTCGCGCTCCGGGATGATCCCCATGCTTCTCGCCCGCCCTATTGCCTTTGTGCTCGGCCTCCTGCTCCTCGTGAGCCTGCCGGCCATCGCCCAGCAGTCTCAGACACTCTTCTCCCACCCTGTCGTCAGCAAGGATGCGGAACGCTACGAGAGCTATCTCAAGGGGGCCTTCAAGCCCGGCAAACAGACGGCGCGCCAGCAGCGCGAGGCGGGGCAGAAAGTCCTCGCCGACGGCGGTGACGCCCGCGTCGCGGCCCGCCACCTCGCGACCGCTGTCGTCACTGACGCAAAAGACACCGCTGCCTGGACGAGCCTCGCCAAGGCACTGCTCGCGATGACGCCGGACCCGACGCGCCCAGCCGAGCGCTACTCGATCCCCGTCAATGCGTCAGGCGCCGCCTACCGCGCGCTCGAGACCGCAACGAATGACACCCAGCGCGCCGAAGCGCTCGCCGCTCTCGGTGAAGCCTTGAAGGCGCGCTCTATGTGGCGCCCGGCCATCGAAGCGCTCGCCGCAAGCGTCCGCCTCGTCGATGCCGACGAGGTGAAGGACATGCTCGATGCGCTGCGCGCTGAGCACGGCTTCCGCGTGATCGACTACAAGACCGAGTCCGATGCAGTTGAGCCGCGCCTGTGCATCAACTTCTCCGAGCGCCTGCCGAGCGCCGCGGGCGACCTACAGAAATTCGTCGCCGTCGACGGGCGCGAGCCGCAGAATATGACCATCGAAGGCCAGCAGCTCTGCATCGACGGCATCGAGCACGGCAAGCGCTATGAGATCCAGCTCCGTGCGGGTCTTCCCTCCACGATCGGTGAGAAGCTCTCCAAGGCCTCCGAGATCGCCGTCTATGTGCGCGACCGCGCCCCCTCCGTGCGCTTCACCGGCCGCGCCTACGTACTGCCCAATCGCGGCCAACAGGGCATTCCGCTCGTCTCGGTTAACGCGAGCAAAGCCACGATCGAGATCCTGCGCATCGGCGACCGCGCACTTGCCGGCGCTACCTCCCTCGACGGTTTCCTGAAGCAGGTGCAGAGCTATGAGCTCGAGACCATTCGCGACCGCAACGGCCAGCGCGTCTGGCAGGGCGAACTCGAGATCGCGAGCCGCCTCAACGAGGATGTGACCACGGCGATCCCCGTCAGCGAAGCCATTCCCGATCTCGCGCCCGGCGTCTACCTGGTCATTGCTTCCGCGGTCGATGCCAAGCGCAGCGAGTACCAGGCACCGGCCACGCAGTGGTTCATCGTCTCCGACCTCGGCCTGACGGCCCTCTCCGGCGACGACGGGCTCCACACCTTCGTGCGCTCGCTCGGCGCAGCCGCGCCTGTCGGCGATGTCGCTGTTCGCCTCGTTGCGCGCAACAACGAGGTACTGGCGACCGGCCGCACGGATGCGCGCGGCTACGTGCGCTTCGATGCCGGCCTCATGCGCGGGACAGGCGGCCTCGCTCCTGCCCTCCTCGTCGCCGAGGGCAACAAGGACTACGCCTTTCTCGATCTTGCCACCGCCGCCTTCGACTTGACGGATCGCGGCGTGAAAGGCCGCGAGCAGCCAGGCCCACTCGACGGCTATGTCTATGCCGACCGTGGCGTCTATCGTCCCGGCGAGCCCGTATACCTCGTCGCCCTCCTGCGCGACCGTACGGGCGCGGCCACCGACACACCGGCCACCCTGATCCTCACGCGGCCGGACGGCGTCGAGCATCGCCGCTTTGTCCTCAACGACCCACAGCTTGGCGGGCGCGCCGCGACGCTCGCGCTTCCCCCGACCGCGATGACGGGAACGTGGCGTGCCCGCCTCCTCACCGACGTAAAGGGCAAGGCCCTCGCGCAGACCTCGTTCCTCGTCGAGGACTTCGTGCCCGAGCGCCTCTCGCTCACCCTCGAGCCGCAGAGCAAAGCCATTGCCATCGAAGAGACGGCCTCGATTGCAATCAATGGTCGCTATCTCTATGGGCCGCCTGCCGCCGGCCTCGCCATGGAGGGCGATATCAGCGTGCGCCCGGCCTCGGGCGATCTCCCCGGCCTCGCTGGCTACAAGTTCGGTCTCGCCGGCGAGCAGGTCATGCCTGTACGCCAGCCGCTCGAGAGCCTGCCCCACACAGGCGCCGACGGCCGCAGTGTGATCGGCGTGCGCCTGCCCGCGATCCCGAAAACGGCGAAACCACTCGAAGCCGAGATCCTTGTCCGCCTGCGCGAGCCGAGCGGCCGCACGATCGAGCGCAGCGTGCGCCTACCCGTCGATACGCGCGCCGCCCGCGTCGGCATCAAGCCGCTTTTCTCAGGCGGCCAAGTCGGCGAAGGCGAGACCGCACGCTTCGAGAGCGTACTCGTCGATGCCGAGGGTAAGGCACGGGCGGCTGCCGCGCTCAAGTGGGAGATCGTTCGGCTCAATCAGCGCTGGCAGTGGTACAGCCGTGACGGTCAGTGGAATTACGAGGCCGTCACCACGACGAAGCGCATCGCAAACGGCACGGCGACCGGCGATGCCACCGCGCCTGCGCGCATCGAGGCGCCCGCCCTCGACTGGGGCCGCTATCGCATCGAGGTGACCAGCGCCGATCCCAAGGAGCCGGGTGTCGCCAGCGTTCTCTTCAATGTCGGCTGGCACGCGAGCGAGGACGCCGAGAGCCCCGAAGTGCTCGACGTCGTTCTGGACAAACCCGCCTACAAGGCCGGCGATACCGCTCGCGTGCGCATCAACACGCGCGCTGCCGGCAAAGTGCGTCTTGCTGTACTGTCGAGCGGGCTCCTCACCATGCAGGACGCTGACATCGCGGCCGGCGGCGGCGAGATCGCGCTCCCCGTTGACGCGAGCTGGATGCCCGGCGCCTACGTCACGGCCATGTTCTATCGCACCATGGATGAAGCGGCGAAGCGCATGCCGAGCCGCGCCATCGGCGTACGCTGGCTCGCGCTCGTCACCGCAAGCGTGACGCTGAAGATCACGCGGGGGGCGCCCGCCAAGGTCTAGCCCGCGAGCACGCTCACGGTGCCGGTGAAGATCGACGGGCTGAAGCCCGGCGAAGCGGCGCGTCTCACGGTTGCGGCCGTCGACATCGGCATTCTGAACCTCACGCGCTTCGAAGCGCCCGCGCCCGAGCGCCACTTCCATGCCCAGCGCCGCCTCGGCGTCGAGATCCGCGACTTCTACGGCCGCCTCATCGACGGCATGCGGGCAACGCGCGGTTCATTGCGCTCCGGCGGCGATGGCGAAGGCGGTGGCGGCATGTCCATGCGTGGCAGCCCGCCAGTCGAGAAGCCCTTGGCACTCTTCTCCGGCATCGTCGAGGTGAAGCCCGACGGCACGGCAGAAGCCAAGTTCGAGCTCCCCGACTTCAACGGCACCGTGAGGCTGATGGCCGTCGCGTGGAGCGCCGGCAAGGTCGGCTCGACCGGATCGGACGTGCTTGTGCGCGATGCACTGGCACTCACCGTCACGGCACCGCGCTTCCTGAGCCTCGGCGACGAAGCCAGCATCGCGATCGACGTGCACAATATCGAAGGGCCGGACACCGGCTACCAGCTTGCGGCCGAGCAGGAGAACCCGCAGGGGCTCGCAACGTCGCTCGCCCAGCGCAATCCGCGCCTCGCGCCGAACCAGCGCCACGCCGAGCGCGTCGCGATCAAGCCGGCAGGCCTCGGCCGTCACGTCTACAGCGTGCGTGTCAACGGCCCCGATGGCATCGAGGTGCGACGTCGCGTGGCGCTGGAGGTCATGCCACCGGCGAACGACATCCGACGCACGACGGTCGCGAGGCTCGCAGCCAAAGGGGGGCGCCTGAGTCTCTCGCCGGATCTGCTTGCGGACCTCATTCCGTCGAGTGCCCGCCTTGCGCTCAATGTCGGCCCCTCTGCCGGCATGGACGTGCCTGGCCTCCTCGCCTCACTCGACCGCTATCCCTATGGCTGTGCCGAGCAGACGACGAGCCGTGCGCTGCCGCTGCTCTACGTCAATGACGTCGCAAAGCGCATCGGACTTGCCGAGGAAAGCCAGCTCAAGGAGCGCGTCGAGAAAGCCGTCGCGCGCGTCCTCGAAATGCAGGATGCATCCGGCGCCTTCGGCGTGTGGGGGCCGGGCGAGCCTGATCTCTGGCTCACCGGCTACGTCACGGACTTCCTGACGCGCGCCAAGGAGCTTGGCTACACGGTTCCGGAGCGTCAGCTCACGCAGGCGCTCGACCGGCTCGCCAACTTCATCTCCTACGCCCAGGACTTCGAGAAGGGCGGCGAGGCGCGCGCCTATGCGCTCTACGTCCTCGCCCGCAACGGCCGCGCGCCGGTCGGCGAACTGCGCTACTACGCCGACACCCGACTTGAGCGCTTCTCGTCGGCGCTGGCGCAGGCCCAGATCGGTGCGGCCCTCGCCATGACCGGCGACAAACCGCGCGCCGAACGCGCCTTCCACGCCGCCCTCGCGCGGATGGGTGACGACGGCACGGATCAGAGCCGCGCCGACTACGGCTCGCGCCTCCGCGACGGCGCTGCTGTACTGACGCTCGTCTCCGAGACGCGGACGCTTGTCAGCGAAGCGCCGCAGCTCGCGCGCGTCATCGAGCAGGCGAAGGCCACGCGCACCTATACCTCCACACAGGAGCAGGCCTGGATGCTG
>CAUJKI010000535.1 GCA_963205015.1 Pseudomonadota bacterium | reverse complement strand
GCTGCTCGCGGTGCCGGGAGCCTCCGCCTATTACCTGGGCGGCGCGGTCGTCTATACGCGCCAGGCACGGTCAGCACTCACGACCATCACCGACGACGACATGCGCAAGATGCGCTCGGCGAGCGAGCCGTATGCTGCATTGCTGGCGAAACAGGCACGCGAAAATCTCGGCGCGACGTGGGCCCTCTCGGAGACCGGCGCCACCGGGCCGACGGGCAATCGCTATGGGGATGCCGCTGGCCATTCCTGCATGGCGGTCTCGGGCCCGGTCGACGTCGTGATCACACTGGAAACAGGCTCATCCGATCGCGAGGCGAACATGCGTGCGTTCGCTGCGCGCGCCCTCACGCTTCTCAAGGACACGCTCACAGAGGCGCGCTGAACTACTCCGCCGCCTGCGTCTGTGGCCGCACGAGCACGGTCTCGCGGCCGGGCGCGGGATCGAGCGGCACCAGCAGCGACAGCATGAGCGAGGTGAACGCGATGCAGGCGCCGAGCCAGAAGATGATCGAGTAGTCGATCGCCCCGAGCAGACCGAAGCTCACGGGGATCGCGACGGCCGCGATGTGATTGATCGTGAAGGCGACGGACGCCGTCGCCGCCATATCGGCGGGATCGCCGATTTTCTGGAAGTAGGTCTTCTGCGCCAGGATGAGCGTGAAGAAGATGCCATCGATGATGAAGAGCGCTGCCGCAAGGTGCGGGCTGCTCGTCATCGCGTAGCCGATGAACACGCAGATCAGCACGCTGTTCTCGAGCATGATGGTGTTGCGCTCGCCCCACTTCTGCACGAGCCGGCCGAGCCGCGGCGCGAAGAAGGTGTTGAGCGAGGACGTGACGAGCATCAGCACGGCCATGTCGGCCACCGAATAGCCGAACTTCTTGACCAGCAGGAAGCCGCCGAACGCCATGAAGAGCTGACGGCGCGCACCGCTCATGAAAGTGAGCGCGTAGTAAAGGCCATAGCGCTTGCGGAAGACGAGCCCCGCGCGCTGGCGCACAGGCCCCTCGAAGCGCTTGAAAGTCAGCATCGCGGCAACGGTCAGGAGAGCACAGGAAAGCCCCAGGATCGCATAGAGCGCCGCAAAGTTATGCCAGCCGAACCACCAGACGATCGCGATACTGCCGTAAGCGATAAACTGCGCGGCTGCGCCCGCACTGATGATGCGGCCGATGAGAGACGGCGCCTGCGCTTTCGGCAGCAGTTGAAGCTGAAGCGATGTATTCGTCGTCTCGAAGTAGTGGAAGCCGACCGACATGATGAACGTCGAGATCAACACACCCATGAGCGTCGGATTGCTGCCCGTCAGCGCAACACCGATGCCGAGCAGCACAAGCGCGATATAGCCGAGCACCTGCTCGCGCATGATCATGAGCCAGAAGGCCACCGTGAAGGCCAGAAAGCCCGGAATTTCGCGCACGGTCTGCGTAAGGCCGGCCTCGAACCACCCGAATCCTACGGCCTGGATCGTGTAGTTGTGCAGGAGCGCATTCCAGCCGGCAAAGCCGAGCCAGTTGATGAAATGCAGCGTCATTAGGAACTGCACGGCCGAGTGGACAGCGCGCGGATCCGCGGATCGAGGGTCGGTCATGTAGATCCCCGTGGAAGTGACGTGGGACGCTGCTCCGCGTCGCGAAGCCCGTCAACCGCGGATTTCGCAGGGCAAGTGCCCTCGTTCTAATGCCGCGGGCGCCAGTTGATCCCCTCTCCCCGAATTTACGGGGAGAGGGGATGATCCTACGCCCCACCCTCATCCTTCATGAGCTTGCGGATGACCGGCGTATAGCGCTCGCCGTCGCCGGCCATGATCGCCTCGTCGAACAGCGTCGCCACGAGATCCGCGCCGCGCGCCTTGATCCCCGCAGTCTTGGCAAGCTCGCGGGCGTACGACAGATCCTTCTGGGCATAGCGCACCGAGAAGGCTCCCTCGGGATAGTCCTGCGGCAGCAGGTGCTTCATGCCGTGATTGCGCAGAACAAAGCTGTCGGCGGAGCCCTTCGACATGGTCTCGAGCAGCAGCTTACCGTCGACGCCCGAGGCTTCCGCGATCGAGAGCGCTTCCGCTACGGCCATCGTCGTCTCGAAAACGACCATGTTGTTCATGATCTTCACGACCTGGCCCGCGCCGACATCACCGCAGTGCGTGATCTCATTGCCCATGGTGTCCAGGATCGGCTTGATGCGCGCGAAGATCTCCGGCAACCCGCCGACCATGATCGAGAGCGTACCATCCACGGCCGCCCGGCGCGTGCGCGCGATCGGTGCATCGGCGAAATCCGCGCCCTTCGCGGCGAGATCCGCAGCGAGCTTGCGCATGAGCGCCGGCGGCGCGGTCGACATGTCGACCAGCGTCTGGCCGGTGCGCATGAGCGCGATGAGCCCCGAGGCCCCCTGCGTCACGATCTCGACCTCGCGGCCGCCCGGCAGGCACATGAGGATTGCGTCCGCTGCCTGCGCGAGACCGCGCAGAGACGTCGCGATCCCGACATTGTCGGCTTTGAGGCGTTCAAGCGGCTCCTGGCGCTGATCGAACGCAATGACCTTCCACGTCCCCTTTTGCGCGAGGTTCCGGCACATGGCTTCGCCCATGACACCGAGGCCGATGAAGCCGATGGTAGAGATGGTCATTTTCTTCCTCCCGAATTCCTCACGCGACGCCCGGATCAGTCGCACGCGTCTTTTCTATAGGGGCCATACTCGGCGAGCGCGAGCCGCTGCTGCGCCATGTAGTCCCGTTCCTCGACAAGGTAGCGCGCCACGGCCCTGCGAAAGCCCGGATCGGCAATCCAATGCACGGAATAGGTCGGCGTCGGCATATAGCCGCGCGCCAGCTTGTGCTCGCCCTGCGCACCCGCCTCGACGCGCGCGAGCTTGCGCGCGATCGCGATCTCGATGGCCTGATAGTAGCAGAGCTCGAAGTGCAGGAAGGGGTGATGCTCGGTCGCGCCCCAGTAGCGGCCGTAGAGACAGTCGCCGCCAATGAGGTTGAGCGCTCCGGCCACGTACGTCCCGCCGCGTCTTGCCATCACGAGGAGACAGCGGTCGGCCATAGCCTCGCCGAGCAGCGAAAAGAACTTGCGGTTGAGATAGGGACGCCCCCACTTGCGGCTCCCCGTCTCCATGTAGAAGTCGAAGAAGGCATCCCAGTGCGCTTCGGTGATGTCGTGACCCGTGACGTGCTCGATCGTGAGACTCGATACGCCTTGCGCCTCCGCGCGTTCCTTCCGCACGGCCTTACGCTTCCTCGACGCAAGGCTCGCAAGAAAATCGTCGAAGGTCGAATAACCTGCATTCTGCCAATGGAATTGCTGATCCGTGCGCTGAAGCCAGCCTGAGCCTGTCCCAACGCGCGACCACTCGGCTTCCGTGAGGAAAGTTGCGTGCACCGACGAGGCGTTGGTCTCCTTGGCGAGCGCAATCGCGCCGGCGAGCAGCATCCGTTCGCGCTCCTCGGCTCCCTCGCCTGCACCGGCCAGGAAGC
>CAUJKI010000534.1 GCA_963205015.1 Pseudomonadota bacterium | reverse complement strand
GCACGGAGCTTTACGCGGATCGATTTGTCGATGGCCGCGACGTCGGTGGTTACCCGATCCTCAGCCCGGTGATCGACATCATCGAGATCGGCGCCGGGGGCGGATCCATAGCTCATGTGGATCGCGCGGGGGTCGTCAAGGTGGGGCCGGAAAGTGCTGGCGCCGCCCCAGGGCCCGCGGCCTATGGAAAGGGTGGAAGGCTGCCCACGGTGACGGATGCCCACGTTGTGCTCGGTCATCTTGCGGCGGACGGTTTCGGCAATGAGGACGTGAAGCTTCATCCGGATCGCGCGGATGCCGCCATTGCAACTCTCGCGGAGACGCTCGGCTGGACGAATAAACAGGCGGCGCACGGCATTCTGCGCCTCGCTACTGCCAACATGGCCGAGATGGTCAGGCTGGCGACGCTGCGCCGCGGTCTCGATCCGCGCGATTTCGTTCTTGTTGCTTTTGGCGGGGCAGGACCATTGCACGCCTGCGAGATCGCACGCGAAGTCGGCATCCCGAAGGTTCTTGTTCCGCTCTATCCCGGCCTCTTCAGTGCGCTGGGAACGCTCCTGGGTGAGCGGCGGCATGATCTGGCGCAAACGTATGTCAGGCGGATCGTGGACTCGGATGGCCGCACGATTCAGCAGCACTTCGCGACACTCCTGATGCGCGCCGAAGGGCTTATTGCGGCGGAGCAAAGCACCAAGAGCGCAAGCTGGACATTCGAGCGCAGCATCGACCTGCGTTTTCAGGGTCAGCTTTTCGAGCTGTCCATACCTGTTCACGATGTCGGAGACGTGTCCTTGCAGGCGCTTGAGGCGCAGTTCCGGCGCAAGCACGAGCAGGTCTATGGCTACGATCTGGAGCTGCACAGCGTGGAGATGGTGAACCTTCGGATCGTCGCCCGGTCTCAGGTCTGGCAATCATCTCGTCTCGCCGCCTCCTTACACGACGAGCGCTTGAAGCGTCGACAACGCCAAATATGGGCGGCGGACGGCAGCAGCATCGATGTGCCTGTTGTTCCTCGGTCGAGCTTGCAAGCTGGCGAAACGCTTAGAGGCCCGGCGATCATGGAGGATTTTGGTGCCACCGTTCGCGTTCTCGATGGCCAGCTTGTTCGTGTGCTTGGCTCCGGCGTTCTTGAAATCGAGGTCGAAAATGGCGGCAACTGAGCACAAGGCCATGAAGCCAGGGCTGGGTGCGATGGGAGCCGACCCCATCACCTTCGAGGTCATTCGCAGCGGTCTGTACGCAATATGCGAGGAAATCAAGTCGCATATCATGCGGGCTTCGTTCTCGCCGTTGCTTAGCCTATCGGCAGATCTTTCCTGCGCCCTTTTGGATCGCGATGGAAATGTGGTCGCGCAGGGCAATGACATACCAGTGCACCTGGGAGCGATGCCGTTTTCGGCGCGCGGTATTCTGAAAAGATATCCTGCTGACACTTGGCAACCCGGCGATGCCGTTCTCAGCAACGATCCATATTCGGGTGGGTCTCATCTGCCTGACATGACGCTCCTAAGTGGCGCGTTCGCAGACGGGAAGCTTATAGGCTTTGCTGCAAGTCGCGTGCATTGGCCCGACATCGGCGGCAGTAGTCCCGGCAGCTCGGCCGTCACGGATGAGATCATCAAGGAAGGTCTTCGCCTTCCTCCCGTGCGGATTGTCAGAGCAGGGGAGGTGAATCAGGAACTGTGGTCGGTTCTCTTCGCTAATGTCCGCGTTCCAAGTGATCGCATTGGCGATTTCAAGGCACAGATTGCGGGCAATGCACGCGGCGTCGAGCGTATGGAAGGATTGGCGCGACGCTACGGCGCCGATGTTCTAGTCGAAATTCTCGAAGCTACGCAGCAGTATAGCCAACGTCTGATCGAAGCCGTTATCGAGACTATTCCCGACGGCACATATCGGGCAGAGCATCACCTCGATGGCGACGGGTACACGCACGATCGCGGAGATGGTCCGTTCGCGATCGCGGTGACAATAATCAAGACGGGAAAGACACTGCACTTCGATTTCACCGGAACCGCGGCTCAAGCGCGAGGGCCAATGAACTCGGCGTTCTCGGTGACCAATTCTGTCTGCGGCTATCTTATGCTCGCGCTCGCCAATGGCGAGGTACAACCCAATTCAGGTGCATATCGGCCGCTGAAGGTCACCGCTCCAGAAGGTACGCTCGTCAATCCGACTTATCCGGCGCCGGTGGTTGCCGGAAACACGGAAATGTCCAATCGCCTTGTCGATTTGCTGCTGGAAGCCTTGGCGCCGGCGGTGCCGCAGCTCGCTATCGGAGCAAGCTACGGATGCGCCGGAGTGTGGGCCGTCGGCGGCGTCGATCCGCGGACCGCGCGACGCTTCGTGCATATCGAGACGACTGGCGGAGGCATGGGTGCCTCGCGTGATGGCGCCGGGCTGAGTGGCCATCGGGTGCACATGGGCAATACGATGAACTTGCCGATCGAAGCCGTAGAGGCCGGCATTCCAATCCGTATCGATGCCTACGAGCTGATAGATGGCTCGGGCGGTGAAGGTGTCCATCCAGGTGGAATGGGTTCTAGACGAAGCGTGCGCGCGCTTGTCGATGGCGTGCAGTTTTCTTTGCTGTTCGAGCGCGCTCTGCACCCGGCAAGAGGCATCGCTGGTGGTGGCGCGGGGGCTCCTGCTCGCTTCTTCGTTCGCAAAGTCGACGGCAGCACGATCGAACTCGCTTCTAAGACGGTCGCTGCTCAGCTGAATGCCGGCGACGTCCTGGTCATGGAAACCGCTGGAGGCGGAGGGTGGGGCCCTCGTTGAGCTCACTTCTTTCAAGCCCTAGCCAGCACGCAGATCACGTGGAGAAATACAGATGGTGAAGGTCAGCGTTCCCGCGCTCATAGAGGGCGCGGTCTATGTGCCCGGTCTGCCGAAAGAGTACGTTTCGGAGCGGTACGGTGTTCCGCTTGACGACATCGCGAAGCTCGGCTCGGCAGAGAATCCACATGGCCCATCGCCAAAGGCAGTAGAGGCCCTGGCAAAATCGAACCTTAAGCTCGATATCTATCCGGATTGGACCGCCAAGCCGCTGCGCGAGGCCATTGCCAAGCGATACGGGTTCGATCAGGACTGCGTCGTCTGCGGATCGGGAGAAACCGAAGTCATTGCGCTCGTCATTCGCGCCTTTGCGGCGCCTGGCGAGGCCATCCTGATGCATAATCCGTGCTTTCCGATCTACCGTATCTACGCCGCCTGCGAGGGCCGCTCGATCATCCTGTCTCCGATGGGCAAGGATTTTGAGCCACTGGTGGACGAGTATGTAAAACGACTCGCGGAGAATCCGCGGATCGCCTTCATCACCAATCCTCACAATCCGTCGGGCGTGCTGTTGAGCGAAGCCGAAGTGCGGAGGATTTGTGATGCAGCCAGCAAAGAGACGCTGGTCGTTCTGGATGAGGCCTACATCCACTACTCGGAAACCGACGGCCTCATGAAGCTGCTTCGGGAGTACGACAATCTCATCGTGCTGCGGACGTTCTCCAAGGCCTACGGGCTCGCGGGATTGCGTGTCGGTTTCGGCATCTCTGCCAACCCGGAGCTCATCCGCCCGCTGCGGAATATCAAGCCGACATGGAACATGGGGCACGCCCAGATTATCGGTGCGTCGGCTGCAATGTTCGATGAGGAGCATGTGCAGCGCGCCGTCGCGACGGTGCTCGAGTCGAAGCGCTTCGTCGCCGAGGAAATGGCGAAGTTGAACCGGTTCCGCATGGTCCCGGGAAGCCGATCGAATTTCTTCCTCACCGAGATCATAGATCCCGAACTCGATTCGACAGTCGTATTCAATCGACTGCTCGAAGCTGGCGTGATCGTCAAAGACGGTAAGGACATCGAGGGGCTTGGCGATCGCTATCTTCGCGTTGATCTGAACTTGAAGAAGCACATGGAGCGCTTTCTCTCTGCGCTCCGTTCGATCGATCGCGGTTGATGGTGTTGCTCAGCCCGCTCGAAGGTGTGCTCTGCACAGCTTCTGGTGAGGCATCGTGGTCGCGCAAATTATTGACGGAAAGGCTGTGGTTCGCAGCTTGCAGGTCCAGTATCGCAAACGTAGCGATCAGGCGGCATTGGGCCGATGACAGTCACTATGCTCCTCAACAATGCACTTCTCTCTGCCGAGAGGAACACGATGTCTTGAGAGTTGAGGAGTGAACTACCTTGCCGATCGACTATCCGAAGCTTCGTAATTGGACGTCGCACGAAGTGATGCACCGCTTCACCCAGCGCGATACAATCCTCTACGCGCTTGCGGTTGGGTTGGGGGTTCCGCCGACGGACAAGCGACAGCTCGGATTTGTGTATGAACTCGGGCTAAGTGCTCTTCCGAGCATGGCAACCGTTCTGGCTGATCCTGGATTATGGGTCCGTATTCCCGAGCTTGCCATCGATTGGAAGCGCGCCCTCATTGGTGACCAAGCGGTAGTCGTACACCATCGCCTTCCGACGGCTGGCGAGGTAAAGGCGACTACGCGTGTTGTGGGAATTCTCGACAAGGGAGATCGCGGCGCTTTCATACTGACCGAGCGCGATATCTACGACTGCGCTAGCGGAGCTCTACTGGCGACAGTCAAGTCCACAGTAATTGGTCGCTCCGAAGGAGGCTTCGGCGGATCGTCCGATACGGCACCTCTCGCTTATAAGGTTCCGAGCCGTTTGCCGGATAGTACGCGTTCTATCCAGATCTCGCCGAGAGCAGCGCTTCTTTACCGGCTAACGGGCGATCTCAATCCAATTCATATCGATCCGGATGTCGCTGCCGAGGCGGGGTATCACGCGCCCATCCTACACGGTCTCTGCACCTTCGGAATGGCCGGCTACGCACTGGTCGATGAATGCTGTGACGGCAACCCGGATCGCGTGCACACCCTGCAAGTGCGTTTCACCGCACCGGTGTTTCCGGGCGATCGCTTGTCGCTTGAGATTTGGAAGGAAAGCGATCGCGCGCACTTTCGCGCCCACGTGCCGGATCGCAACGCCATGGTCCTCGATTGTGGGCTCCTAACAGTGCGGGAGAACTGACATGCGTGCGGTCATGTATCGTGAGTACGGTGGGCCGGAAGTTCTCGAGTATGCCGAAATGCCGGATCCCGTGCCAGGCCGTGGTGAGGCACTGGTGGAGGTCCACGCTGCTGGAATCAATGGCTTCGATTTGATGGCTCGATCCGGCCGATACAAGCCGAACAAGAACGTGTTCCCTCACATTCTCGGTGGAGATTTTGCCGGCCGCCTCGTTGCGTTCGGACCGGATACCGCAGCACCCATCGCGATCGGCGCCCGCGTAACGGGTTGGTGGGTTCTTTCCTGCGGATTTTGCCGTCAGTGCCGGGACGGCCACCCCAATCGGTGTGCCACTGAATATCGATATCTGGGTGCCCACGAGCATGGCGCTTACGCAGAGTATGTCAAAGTTCCAGCCGCCAACCTGATTCCTCTTTCCGACAACCTCAGCTTTGAAGAAGCGGCTGCGGCACCCAGCGTTTTCGGAACCGCTTGGCACATGCTTGTTACACGAGCTCAAGTGAAACCTGCTGAGACGGTCCTGGTGAATGCAGCGAGCTCGGGTCTTAGCACCGCCGCCATCCAGCTCTGCAAGCGCATGGGGGCCTTCGTGATCGCAGCCTCCAGCACGGACGCAAAATTGGCGCGCGCAAAGGAGATCGGCGCCGACGAAGTGATCAACTACAACGCCGTTGATACTGTTAAGGCAGTCTATGCCTTGACGAATGGACGCGGCGTCGATGTGGCCGTGGAACATTCAGGCGGTGACTTCCTCTCAAAGTGCCTCAAGTGTCTAACGCAGGGTGGCAGGCTCGTAACGGTCGGCGGTACCCTCTCTTACGACTGTCGTGTCCCGCTCCACTACATCTTCCACAAAGAGCTGAAGCTGATTGGCTCCAACAGCGCGACGAAGTCGGAGCTCGAGGCGGCGTTTGCGCTTTTGGCGCGCGGCGAACTGCGTCCCGTCATCGATACGATCATGCCGCTCGAGGACGCCGCCGAGGCGCACCGGCGGATCGAGGCGGCCCAGCACTTCGGAAAGATCGTGCTACGGGTCGAGCGAGCCCGGCACTAGCGTTCGCGGCCCGTTTTGTTGCAAGCGACACAGCCCACAGAGGTCAGCACATGGCAGGTATCCGTGCTCTACTTGAGCCAGCTTCAATCGCGGTCATCGGTGCGTCTTCGAATCCCGACAAGCCCGGCGGGACAATCGTTTCTCAGCTCATTCGAGGCGGGTACCAGGGTGAATTGTTCCCCATCAATCCCAACGCCCGCGAGGTGATGGGGCGGCGATGCTACGCGAGCTTGATCGATGTTCCGCGCCAAGTTGACCTCGTGTTCATCGTCGTGCCGCGTGAGCGTGTGGAAGGTGCGGTACGTCAGTGCGCGGAGGCTCGCGCCGCATCCGCCTGCATTATTACTGCCGGCTTCTCCGAGACTGGTCGCGATGGATGGGAGGCTGAGCAGCGATTGCTCGAGATTGCGCGTTCGTCGGGTCTGCGGCTGGCGGGACCGAATACAATAGGCGTCATCAGTGCAGATCATCGCATGATGGGGAGCTTCATCGAGTTTCCAAAATGGCAGAACGGTGGGATCTCCATCTTCTCGCAAAGCGGCATCTTCAATGGCGCTCCGATGCTTGAATGGATGGAGAGGCCCATTCAGCGGCCACCGGTGTCGAAAGTGGTGGCTGTGGGCAACAAGATTGACATCGACGAGATCGACTTTCTTGACTACGCGGAGACG
>CAUJKI010000533.1 GCA_963205015.1 Pseudomonadota bacterium | reverse complement strand
GCCACGATTTCGGGGCCTCGCGACTGCAGCAGCGCGACGATGCCCTCTGCGGAGGCCAGCGAGCGCAGCGACGAGGAAGACGACATTGCGGCATGATACGAGCGCGCTGCTGCGCCTCACAAGCAATTGTTTTGATTCGCGAAATGCGTCAACGTCCGTCGCCATTGAGCGACGCGTGCGCAGTCTGCGGCGAGGCGTCGGCGGCCGCGTCGCGAATCAGCTCCGCGCTTGCCGCTGGCGCGACTCCGCAGGCCATCCGGTGCGGCGCTCGCGCCGGCCGCCCATCGCCCGCGGCAGCGGTGGTCCGCGGCTCGCGATGCATCGAGCGCCGCGCGCGTTTCCAGTCGCCGCCGATGGTGTCCCGCGGGCGGCGCGGCGGCCTGCCACACCGTCGCGTGCGAGCGCCATCGCACGCACGTTGTCGGGACTGATCCTCAACGGGAATTCCGGCCTTGAGTTGCCGGCGGCGGCACCCTATAACAGGCACATGTCGTCCGAAGAGAATCCGCGCCGGGATTCTGGAACCGCCGTCGCCGAAGCCACACCGCAGGTCAAGCAGCCGCCGCTGTTCCAGGTCATCCTGCTGAACGACGACTACACGCCGATGGAGTTCGTCGTGGACGTGCTGGAACGCTTCTTCAGCATGAGCCGCACGAACGCCACCCGGGTCATGCTCGAGGTGCACACGAAAGGCAAGGGAGTCTGCGGGGTGTTCACCTACGAGATCGCCGAGACCAAGGTTGCCCAGGTCACCACCTACTCGCGCGACCACCAGCACCCGCTGATGTGTACGCTCGAGAAGGCCTGACCGACCCACTCGAAATGACGCCAACGTGCTGTCGAACGAACTCGAAGCCTGCCTGAACGACGCCTTCCAGATGGCGCGTGAGGGTCGGCATGAATTCCTGACCGTCGAGCACCTGCTGTACTCGATCCTCGAGACCCCGCGGGTGCGCGAGATCCTGCGCGCCTGCGGCGGCGACGTGCCGAAGCTGCGCCAGGAGCTCAAGGAGCACATCGAGCAGACCACTCCACGCCTGAAGGCCGGCGAGGAGCGGGAAGTGCAGCCCACGCTCGGTTTCCAGCGCGTGCTGCAGCGCGCGGTGTTCCACGTCCAGTCGAGCGGCCGCAAGGAAGTCGGCGTCGCCAACGTGCTGGTCGCGATCTTCAGCGAGAAGCAGAGCCACGCCGTCTACCTGCTGGGCCGGCAGGAGGTCGCGCGCCTCGACGTGGTCAACTACATCTCCCACGGCATGTCCAAGGTCGCCGAGGAGAAGTCCGACAAGGACGAGAACGCCGTCGAGGGCGGCGAACGCGACGGCGAGGCGGGCGGGGCGCTCGAGAAGTACGCCACCAACCTCAACCGCCTGGCCCAGGAGGGCAAGATCGACCCGCTGATCGGCCGCCAGGTCGAGGTCGAGCGCACCATCGAGATCCTCTGCCGCCGCCGCAAGAACAACCCGCTCTACGTCGGCGAGGCCGGCGTCGGCAAGACCGCGATCGCCGAAGGGCTCGCGCGCCGCATCGTCGAGGGCCAGGTGCCCGAGGTGCTCTCCGACTGCACGATCTACTCGCTCGACATGGGCGCGCTGATCGCCGGCACCAAGTACCGCGGCGATTTCGAGAAGCGCCTCAAGGGCGTGATCACCGAGCTCAAGAAGCAGCCCGGGGCCTTCCTGTTCATCGACGAGATCCACACCGTGATCGGCGCCGGCGCGGCCTCGGGCGGCGTCATGGACGCCTCGAACCTCATCAAGCCCGTGCTGACCAACGGCGAGATCCGCTGCATCGGCTCGACCACCTACCAGGAATACCGCGGCATCTTCGAGAAGGACCATGCGCTGGCGCGCCGCTTCCAGAAGATCGACGTCGTCGAGCCGACGATCCCGGAGACCATCGAGATCCTGAAGGGCCTGCGCAGCCGCTTCGAGGAGCACCACGCCGTCAAGTACACCGACGACTCGCTGAAGGCGGCCGCCGAGCTCTCGGCGCGCCACATCAACGACCGGCACCTGCCGGACAAGGCCATCGACGTCGTCGACGAGGCCGGGGCGCGGCTGCGCCTGAAGCCCGCCGGTGAGCGCGAGACGACCGTCGACACTCACCACATCGAGGAGGTCGTCGCGCGCATGGCGCGGATCCCGCCCAAGACCGTCTCCACGAACGACAAGGAAACGCTGCGCAACCTCGAGCGCAACCTCAAGCTCGTGATCTACGGCCAGGACAGGGCGGTCGAGACGCTGTCCGCTGCGATCAAGATGGCGCGTTCGGGCCTCGGCGACGGCCGCAAGCCGGTCGGCAGCTTCCTGTTCGCCGGTCCCACCGGAGTCGGCAAGACCGAGGTCACGCGGCAGCTCGCGATCGCGCTCGGCATCGAGTTCATCCGCTTCGACATGTCCGAATACATGGAGCGGCACACGGTCTCGCGGCTGATCGGGGCGCCCCCGGGCTACGTCGGCTTCGACCAGGGAGGCCTGCTGACCGAGGCGATCTCCAAGCACCCGCACGCCGTGCTGCTGCTCGACGAGGTCGAGAAGGCCCATCCGGACGTGTTCAACCTGCTGCTGCAGGTCATGGACCACGGCACCTTGACGGACAACAACGGCCGCAAGGCCGATTTCCGCCACGTGATCATCGTCATGACCACAAACGCCGGCGCCGCCGACATGGCGCGCGCGTCCATCGGCTTCACGCAGCAGGACAACGCCAGCGACGGCATGGAAGCCATCAAGCGCCTGTTCTCGCCGGAGTTCCGTAACCGCCTGGACGCGATCATCCAGTTCGCGCCGCTCGGCACCCAGACCATCGAGCGCGTCGTCGACAAGCTGCTGATGGAGGTCGAGACCCAGCTCGAGGCCAAGCGTGTGACGCTGATGCTCGACGATGCGGCACGGCGCTGGGTGGCCGACAAGGGCTACGACCCGAAGATGGGCGCGCGGCCCATGGCGCGGGTCATCCAGGAGCACATCAAGCGGCCGCTCGCCGAGGAGCTTTTGTTCGGCAAGCTCGTCAACGGCGGGCAGGTCAAGGTCGGCGTCGCCGCGGACGGCGGCAGCCTGAAGCTCGACTGCATTCCGGCCGAGGAGCCTGCGGCGCTGACGTCCTAGAAAAATCAAAAATAGATCTGATTTAAATCCGATCTATTTTTGATTTTCTAGCGGCCGCGATAGACGATGCGGCCCTTCGAGAGGTCGTACGGGGTCACTTCGACGGTGACTGTGTCGCCGGTGAGGATGCGGATGTAGTTCTTGCGCATCTTGCCCGAGATGTGTGCCGTGACGACGTGCCCGTTGCGGAGCTTCACGCGAAAGGTCGTGTTGGGCAGAGTCTCGACGACTTCGCCTTCCATCTGGATCGCGTCTTCCTTGGACATCAGGTTCGGGTCATCCGGGCCAAAAAGGAGCGCGAATTCTGCCCAAAGGTGTCCGTGTAATCAACGAATCTCGGGGAATTCGCACCGGATCGTGGCTCGGACCGTTCGCGGACGGCCGCCGGAGGGCGTGTTCAACGCTCCGGCGGCGCCCCAGGAAGA
>CAUJKI010000532.1 GCA_963205015.1 Pseudomonadota bacterium | reverse complement strand
AGAGGCCGCCGCGCTCCTTTCCCCTTATCTCGGAGTGGTCCGGACGCTCAATCCGGACGGTCAGCTCCGCCGGTATCCCGGCTCGCCCTGGCTCGCGCTGGCGTTGATGCGGCAGCAGGACCGGCTTGTCGCCAACGAGCTGCATCCCGAGGATTCGGCGACGCTCGGGCGAACGCTCGCCGGCGACCGGCGCGCGAAGGTACTGGGCCTAGACGGCTGGCTCGCGCTCAAGGCGCAGCTACCACCCAAGGAGCGGCGCGGGATCATTCTCGTCGATCCGCCCTTCGAGGAAGCCGGCGAGTTCGAGCGGCTGACGCAGGGCCTCCAGAATGCACAGCGCCGATTTGCCGGCGGCGTGGTCCTCCTGTGGTATCCGATCAAGGATGTGCGGCAGGTCGCAAGGTTCCATCAGGCGATCTCGGCAATTGCGCCACGCGAGACACTGGCCGTCGAGCTCTTCATCCGCGAGCCCTCCGACGCGGAGCGCCTGAGCGGCACCGGCATCATCGTCATCAACCCGCCCTTCACACTCGAGACTGATCTCGCGGTGCTGCTGCCTGTGCTTGCGGAGCGGCTTGCCGATGGTGACGGAGCGCGTGCGCACGCTCTGCGGCTCGGCGGATGAGGGCTCAAAGTACCCTATTCTGCCTGGATTTCCGGCACGATGCCTTGATGCCGTAGCTTCACGGAATTGTGCTTTGCTCGCATGATTTCACGGCCGGATTATTTTTGATGCGGGCTGGTGTGCCTGCGCCGACATGCATCTCGGCAAGCAGGCGCGGGTGCATGATCATGCGAGGGGCATTGTCGTCTCCCGAGCGGAAGGCACGGGTCGCTCACCACCCTCGTGGAGAAGGATAGCAGGCATGCGGCAGACGGGCGTCGTCAAGTTTTTCAATCAGACCAAGGGTTACGGTTTCATTAAGCCTGACGAGGGCGGCGCCGACGTCTTCGTGCACGTCTCGGCGGTCGAGCGCTCCGGCGTCGGTTCGCTGACGGAAGGCCAGCGCATCTCCTACGAGACCGAGCCGGACAAACGCGGCAAAGGTCCCAAGGCGATCAACCTGGAGATCTCGGGCTAAGCTCCAACCTCTCCGACGTCTCGGCGCGTCGTCGCCCGACATGCCGAGGTCTCCGACCCGCGGGATCGGGCATGTGAGCGCGTGCCGCGCGGTGCCGGCGCAACGGTGCGGCAATTCTGAAATCCCTGTTTCCAGAAATGTAACCATATCCCCCTAGCTTCAGGCCGTGGTCACGGTTCTGGGTGAGGCGCTATGGGTATCTTGAATGGCGTTGCAGTCGACGAGATCAGTGCGCGTGGAAGCATTCGTGATAGCGACGTCGCGGCCATGCGCCGCGCGTTCAACGACGACGGCAGCATCTCGACGTCCGAAGCAGAGGCGCTGCTCTCGCTGAACAGCGCCTGCCGTGTGACCGATGCCGCCTGGGCGCCTTTCTTCATCGAAGCCCTGACCGACTACATCGTCCATCAGTCCGAGCCCGACGGCTATATCGTCGTCGATAAGGCCGACTGGCTTGTCGCGCGCATCAGCCGCGACGGTCACATCACCACCAATACCGAGCTCGAACTGCTCATCAACGTGCTCGACAAGGCGCGCTGGTCGCCGCCCAGTCTCGCGGCGTTCGCGCTCGCGCAGGTCCGCGACGCGGTGATCTCAGGGATAGGCGTGACGCGAGCCGGCCAGATGCTCCAGGCGGGCATGATCGGCCAGACGGAGATCGACCTCATTCGTCGCGTTCTCTACGCCTTTGCCGGCGAGGGCGGCATCGCGGTGACCCGCGCCGAGGCCGAGATGCTGATCGAGATCAACAAGGCGATGGCGCCGGGCAAATGCTCGCCCGCGTGGACCGAGCTGTTCGTGAAGGCCGTCGGGGCCTCGGTGCTGGCGAGCCTCGGACATCATATTCCGCCGCGTGAGGAAGCGCTCCGGATCGAGGTCTGGGCCAAGGATGCCGATATACGCGGTGCCGGCGCGCTTCTGGCCGATGCGGCCGGAAGCGGCGAAGAGGGAACGAACGCCCGCGAGCGTATCGGCAGATTCCTCGGGCGCATGATCGCGGGTGGTGCCGGCAGTGTGTGGAGCACATTCCGGATGCAGTCGAGCGAGGAGCGTGCGCTGGCGCGGCTCGAACGTCAGCGGCTCGAGATCGTCACGCAGGAGCGGATCGACGATGCCGAATGCCAGTGGCTGATCGAGAAGCTCGGCAAGAACGGCAAGCTCGATGCCAACGAGATCGAGCTGCTCGCCTTCCTCCAGCGCGAGAGCCCGATGCCGCATCCTGAGCTGGCGGCCTTCGCGGCGCGGCACGGAGTGGCGGCGTAAGCGCGACGTTCTAGGTCTTTCGTATCTGTGAGCATGGTCTGCTACTAACCGAGCCGCCGGCAGTTCTTGCCTGAGGCCGCATCGAACCATTGAGCCGCCGCGGGGCCGCTGGCGGCTCAGAAGCGACCTTCCGAAACGAGATCGGTCATCGTCGCGACTGCCGAGACCGCGCGCGTCAGAGCGGCGCGCGTGCGATCGCCCAGACGATCCGGGGCGACGCGCGACGAGAGGGGGATACCCTGCGCGGCATCCTCGAGCTGCTGCATCAGCATCGCGGTGAGAATGGTGCGGTGGCTCTCGATCAGGGCCGCGCCTTCAGCTTGACCGATGAGGTCCACGTCCACCAGAGCACGAAGTCGTTCGGGCGTTGCGCGAGCGCGGATGCCATGCTTGATCGCCAGGACCCGGGCCCCGGCGACGAGCGGAAAGAGGCCATGCATCTTGAGGTCGATGCGCCCGCTGCTGTCGGTCCTGAGCTTGCGAAAAAGTGTCAACGGTACGCGCGCGCCGCGCGCATTCTCCGACAGGAGCTTGATGAAGGAGGGCGTGTGTCGGCCGGTGTCATAGGCGTGATCGAGCAGGTCCTCGGCGAGCTGCAGGGTGCCGTGAACAGAAACGGCGTCGAAGAAGATATCGACATTGAGCAGGTCTTCGGGGCGCTGGCGGCGGACCCACCGGTCGATGGTTTCGAGCCAGCGCGCGCGGCTCATGCGCCAGGCGGCGTTCCTGCTCATCACACCGCCTTTGCAGAAGGGAATGCCGACGGCATCGAGAATGTTCGAGATTTCATCACCGAGCGCGGCGAACCATCGATCTTCCGGACCGTCCGGTGTCCCTTCGGCGTAGACGATCGCGTGGTCCTGATCAGCGGCGAGCAGACTTTCACCGCGTCCGGCCGAGCCGAGCACCATAAGCGCATAGGCAACCGGCGGTCCGCCGCGGCCGCCATCGAGGAGCCGCCGCTCGGCCATGAGTGCTGCCCGTTGCGCAACCGAGCAGATCTCGGAGCTGATGACGGAGGAGACGAGGCGTGCGTCAACGTCCTCCTCGAGCAGCATCCGCGCCATGTGCGGAAGCTGCGCCCATGCCTGGGCCAGCGCGGC
>CAUJKI010000531.1 GCA_963205015.1 Pseudomonadota bacterium | reverse complement strand
GACAATCCAAATACGCAGATTGACCCACTTCAAAACCGCAGCTTAAATCTCAACCAAACTTGACCCGGAACCTCCAGTCCCTCGCGCCAAAATCTGTCTCAATGCATTCGACGACGGACATAGACGCCGGAACCGGCGCAGCCGCACGCCGCTGACTGCCGAGGCCATGCCATCGAGCGCGTCGCGCAAGGATGTCGCCAATGCCTCTCCCGCCGTGGTGAGGGCAAGGCCCGTAGAGCGGCGCTGGAAGAGGAGTGTCTGCATCTCCTTCTCGAGAGCGCGCACGTGCCGGCTCACGGCGCCGGGCGTCACGTTCAGCTCCTCGGCAGCCCGGGTGATGGACGAATGACGCGCCGCCGCTTCAAAGGCGCGGAGTGCGTGCAATGGGGGCAGCCGGCGAACCGTCATAGTCTTGAGTCTAACTCAAAGCGAGCGGCATGCAACTCGTTTGACGCGGCGGCAAATGCAATCTTAGATCCTCGAAAAATCAGCGCAAGGGTTGATCGCCGCATGTCAGAAAATACCAAGCACGACGAACTCGCGAGGATGCTGGCGGCTGCGCGCTCCGAGGGGCAGCAGATCCCCGAACTCGATCCGAGCCTGGTTCCGGCCTCTGCCGACGAAGCCTACCGCATCAACGCCAAGGTCGCGGCGCTTCTCGGTTGGCCAATTCTCGGCTGGAAGATTGCCGCAACCACCGAGGCCGTGCGCACGAAGCTGAAGACAGATCGCCCCATCTACGGCCGCACTTTCCAGCGCTTCAAGTACGCCTCGCCTACGCGCTTAGCGCACAGTAAACTTCTCGATCCGCTCGTTGAGTGCGAGTTCTTCGTCACGTTGAAGGCCGATCTGCCGGCCCGCGACAAACCCTGGTCACTGGAAGAAGTGACCGCCGCGGTTGGCACCGTGCACGCCGGTATCGAGCTTGCGGAGTGCCGTTTCCCCTCGCGGGCGCTACCGCCGTTGCCAGCCATCCTCGCCGATGGCAGCGCATCAGGGAATTACATCTTCGGTGGCGTGATCGAGAGCTGGCAAGCGAGCCTTGCCGGGATGGAAGTCCGCCTCGAAGTGGATGGCACCGAACGCCGCCGGGGCACGGGCGCGGAGGTCATGGGAGATCCCTTGCGGCCCTTGCACTGGCTTGCCGAGGAGCGGCGCCGCTTTGGCGACGGACTGAAGGCCGGTGAGACGATCAGCACGGGCTCCATGACCGGCATGCTGCCCATTCGCGCTGGCCAGCATGTGCTCGCTCGCTTCGGCACCGGTGCCGAGGTCGAGATCACCTTCGATCCCTAGTTCGCCAAGTTTCGCGCTCGCGCGATACACGTCGCGCGCTTCATCAATCCGATCGACCGAAAGAGATCATCATGACCGCTGCTCTCAAGGATGCTCCGCAATCGGCCCCGTCTCTGAGCACGCGTGCTGCGACGGCCCGACGCTCCGAGCAGATCGCACCGACCTGCCGTGGCCTCAACTTCTTCGAGATCGATCACGGTCTGCGCAGTCTTCTGCCGCTCTACATGGATGGCAAGCTGGCAGCTCACCTTGAGCCGCACTACTCGAAGCTGGGAGAACTGGGCGGCGGGCGGCTCGGCGCGCTCTCGGATGCGGCAGAGCGCCATACCCCGCAGCTTCATCAGCGCGATCCCTATGGCCGTGATGAGGAATGGGTGGAATTTCATCCCGCCTACCGCGAGATGGAGGTCATTGCGTTCGCCCAGTTCGGCATGCACGCCATGTCTCACCGCGGCGGCGTTCTCGGCTGGCCGACCGCCGTCCCGCCCATTGCCAAGTACCTCTTCCACTATCTGTTCGCGCAGGCCGAATTCGGTCTTCTCTGTCCCGTCAATCTGACGGATAGCTCGTCGGAGCTCATCCACCGCTTCGGCAGCGAGGCGATCAAGGCGAAGTATCTCGATCGCATCTGGTCGCAGGACATGCACACGCTGCTTAAGTGCGCGCAGTTCATGACCGAGAAGTCGGGCGGATCGGATGTCGGCGCGGCAGAGCTGACGGCCGTGCGCGACGGCGACCACTGGCGCTTGTGGGGCGAGAAGTGGTTCTGCTCGAATGTCGACGCCGAACTGTCCGTGCTCCTCGCGCGGCCCGAAGGCGCGCAGTCCGGCGGTAAGGGGCTCGGCCTCTTCCTCATGCCCAAAACGCTCGATGACGGCACGCGCAACGGCTATCGCATCATGCGCTTGAAGGACAAGCTCGGCAGCAAGGGCATGGCGAGCGGCGAGATCATGTTCGAGGGCGCTGTCGCCTATCATCTCGGCGATCTCGACCAGGGCCTCAAGCACATGCTGGTTATGGTCAACTCGAGCCGCATCTCACATCTGACGCGTTCGGCCGGCATGATGCGCCGGTGCTTGAACGAGGCTCTGGTCGCGAGCCGGCATCGCAACGCGTTCGGCCGCTCCGTCATCGAGCATCCCTTGATGCGGCGTCAGCTTCTGAAACTCATGGTGCCGACCGAGCAGGCGCTGACCGCCGTGATGTACGCCTCCTATGCCACAGGCGAAGCGGCGAACGACAGGCGCTACGAGCAGATCCTTCGGATGCTGACACCGATCGCCAAGTATCGCGCGTGCCGTGACAATGTGACGGTTGCGACGGGTGCCATGGAGGCACGCGGCGGCAACGGGTACATCGAGGACTGGCCCAATGCGCGCCTCGTGCGCGACGCGCATCTCGGCCTCCTCTGGGAGGGGACGAGCAATATCAACGCGCTCGATGCCGTGCAGCGTGCGGTCGGCAAGGTCGGCGCGCACAAGGCACTGCGCGAGGATCTCATGGAGCGCCTCGGCAACGCACAGCAGATCCCCGGGCAGTTCAGGACGCGCCTCGAAGGCAGCGTGGTGGACGCCTTCAAATTCGCGGAGGAGGTCGCCTCGGATACCAAGCACGAACGCTTCTGCCGGATCGCGGCGGGCCGCCTCTATCATGCGACGACAGCCGTGCTCATGGCTGTCGAGGGGCTAAAGATCGGTCTTAGCGGTGGCGATGCGCGCCGGATGCTGCTTGCCCGCCTGGTGCTCGAGCACAGGCTGAACGAGAGCCGCACGCAGAGCCTCGCGAGCCTGAGCTGGGAGGAAGATGTTGCGGACCGCCTGCTCTCCGACGAGGCCGTGCCGCTGGATGTTGCGACGTCGTTGCTGGTAGCCTGATCTTGAGGGGGTCGATTCCAAGGGGAGACAGGCGATGAGTGATGAGCTTGTGCGTTATTCCGTCGCTGACGGCATTGCCGAGATCTTTCTCGATCGTGGTCCGGTGAACGCCCTGAGCCTGGAGCTGATCGACTCCCTCCTAGACAAGCTTGGCAAGGCGCGGCAGGACGATGCCGTGCGCGCGGTGGTCATATCGAGTGCGCACAAGGTCTTCTGCGCCGGCCTCGACCTCGACATCATTCGTGGCAAGGGCGGTCTCGACGCAAAGCGGTTCCTAGAGAAGCTGTACTTCGCGCTGAATGATATCCAGTACCGCCTGGGCAAGCCGAGCATCGCAGCGATTGATGGTGCCGCCCGCGCAGGCGGCATGACGATCGCTATCTCCTGCGACATGATCATTGCCGGAGAAGGTGCGACGTTCGGCTATCCTGAAATCGATGTCGGTCTAATTCCGGCGTTGCACTTCGTACAGCTTCCCCGCCTCGTCGGCAAGCATCAGGCGTTCGGTCCTCTGTTTCTCGGGGAGCCCTTCGATGCTCAGATCGCCTTTCGCATGGGGCTCGTGAGTGAGGTTGTCGAGAAGGGAGTTGCACTCGCTCGCGCGCGGCACCTTGCAGAGCGCTTCAAGGAGAAGTCCCCAGTGGTCATGAAGCTCGGCCGGGACGCTTTCATGCGCGCGCTCGACGCCGACTATCGCCGTGCGATCGAGAATGCGGCCGAGACTTTAGCGCTTGTCGCAACGACAGAGGATTGCCAAGAGGGCCTGAGCGCCTTTGTCGAGAAGCGGAAGCCGCGATACTCGGGACGCTAGAATCCACGCTACGTTCGAGACAGATCGCTCAGCTTCTCCATTTCGGAGGCACGAACCGATTGGAGGCAGCCGCGGCGTGCGCATGCCATATAGACGTCGACAAATTTGACGGCGCAGTCAGGAGAGATCTGTCCAACCGCGCCGCCTCGAAATCATGACGGCGACGTTTGTCAATTAATCCGCGACCGTTGTTTCTCTTCAAGCTCGGCGAAGTAAGCGTCTTCTGCCGGCCACTCAGGATCGAACTGCGTGCTGTGCGATCCGTGGACAACGGAGAGCCCATTGAACCCGCTGGTGACTGCTAGGAAGCATTCGCGAATCTGCTCGGCCAAAACGCCATGGTGCATGCCGAGAGTGATGACGACGTGGTAGAATTCGCAGGCTTTGGAATCGCACCAGACGGATGCGAGACGAAGCCGAACGTCGGCCGGCATTGCATCGACGACTGCCTTCATTGTCTCGAACTCGGACGCGACGGAATACCGGCTTTGCAACGACACGCCGCGATAGTCGAGAGCGTCATATGGGACTTTCGGCCCAGCATCTCTTCGATCCAGATCATTCTGCCGCTGTAGGGAGGCGGACAGCTCCACGCTCATCGGCCAGTATTTGATCTCTGGTTCCTTTTGCGCGTTCCACGCGCGTGCGCGGCTGATGATCTCTGCGCGCCGCTCTTCGCTGTCCGGCGCGCAAAGGTGCGTTGTCCTGCCTTTCACCATCAGGATACCGGCCGCTGTGAGTGCTTTGAGTGCTTCGTTGAAACGCGGGTGTCCGGCCAGCGATGGCAGGATCGCATCCGGTGTTCCGCCAAAGATCGCCGTGAGGCTTTCCGGTTCAAGCTTTGTGGTGAAGCCAGATTTGACTTCCATGTTGAGCAACATGCCGGAGACGATCTGGAGACGGATTCTCTGGTCCTTGCCTGAGCCCGGACGCAGCAACCCTGTGGTGCTTCTGTGCACCACCTCCAGGCTCATCAGATAGGGAAGCGTGTCGCGTATCCAGCGCTTGGTGTTTGCCTCGTCTGCCGGTTCGGATGCAAAGTCATCCCTCAGATGCGCCCTGACAGGTAGGTGGCATGGACCAGGCAGATTGCGGATCAATTCACCCCAGTAGTCGTAAGGAAGAAGGGTGTTGGTGCGTTGGCTGATCCGGCGTGTCAAATCATGCCAATCCTCATAACCGCCGGCGCGCGCAGCCGCTGCTTGGCACTTGGCCAAGGGATAGACCAGTCCGCTTCGTTCAAGGATATGCTTGAGCTGCTTGGCGCACTTCTTCGCGCCATCAAGGGTCGAGTACATGATCGCGTCCTTCATCCCGGCCATGAAAGACGCGCTGCTCGTCTCAGTGCGGCCGGATAAAGTTGCGGTCACATGAGATAGGGGGAATTCGTTGGATCAATGATCCTTCGCCAGGGCAGCGGCCACGCCGACGATGACGGCGCTATGCGTAGCGTAGCCGATTCGGATCGTAGCGGGAAATGGTCCGCGAGGTTGGCTTCCGCTTATGAAGGCGCTAGCCGGTTTTCAGACTTTCATGGGTTGAGTGCTGTAGCGCGGTGCATCAGCATTACAGGCAACAACGTCCAGCCGCGCCTCATCACGCGCCAAGCGCTGATATTGCGATATCCCTGGGCTGTCGGTCACTGTCGCCAGATTAGTGACGCGCCGCAATCGGTCCATTCCGCTAGACATGTGGACAAGACATCAGGTCCCCTTGCGCAATTGATTCGCAGGAAGGGAGATTTGAACGATGCTTTGGCTGGAAACATACACAAAGAGAATTCAGTCCCTAATGGACGAGGGGGCCCCTGAGAGCCTGACCTATGCAGCACTCGAAGCCCGGTTGGCGATAGAACGAGTATGCTACGAGCGCCTTCGCATCGCGCTCGACTACATCTCTCCAACCGATCTCAAGAAATGGCAGCCACGAGAAGTTGTGAAAGCCGTTATCGAGGAGGCGAATGAGGATGCTGCTAAGTCCTTGGTGCTCTCTATATCGAAAACTCCCGCGGGGCAGATGCCTCCCGAGGAAGAGGAGTTCGTCGAAGTCGGGCGGCAGGTTGGCTTCAATCCAGCCAAGATAGGAAAGCTGTGGCACTCGCTCGGCAACTTCCTGCACGTGCGCCTGCCTACAGCTAAGTCCGATAGCATTGCTTCATATGGGGAGCCGGACAAGGTCAGATCGAAAGTCGAGGAGGCGCTCGTCATTCTCCGGGAGCTGGAGAAGGGTACATTGATCACGGGCGGCATCGGCGAGACCGTTCACTTCGAATACGGGTGTGGACACAAGAACAAGCGCCACACCAGCCTTCTGAAAGAAGGGCGGACCGTAAGCTGTATCAATCCCGATTGCGTCGAAACATGGAGCGTGTCGATCGAGGATGGCCAGTTTGGCTTCAATCGCAAAATCGTATCGGTAACTTGCCATTCTTGTTCGGAGGTCAGCAAGCTTCCCGAGGCGCTTGTCCTCAACCTAAAGCGCAATCAAGGGATTAGGACCACGTGCAGCGCGTGTGGTGCAGAGACCAGCATTCGCTGGAAGTTGGGATACGAGAAGAGGCCGTCAGCCGCCTAGTTCCTCCCTAATCTAATGTTTACCGCTGCCGCTGGCCTATGGACGTCAGGTACTCCGTCAAGTGCGGCAATACCGCTTCCCTGGGCTGTCGGCCACAGACGTTGCGTCATATTCCTTGTGCCCAGCTGAATCAAAGGTGCTGAACCTTCAGGCGCCCGCCCCATTTGTCGTTCAAGTATTCGCACACCAATCGCCGATGGCAGTGATGCGGCGTCGCCTCCGAACAAAGCAAGCATGATCCTTCCAGCGTCTCTGGCTTCATCCGCTGTTCAATCTTTCGCTCGGCCATAAGCTCCAGGAATCGATGCTCGTAGACTCCCCAGTCACCCTTCTCTTTCTTGTAGGCCTTTAGGATATCGTCTGTCGGCGCAAGCACGGGTTGGTGGACATACTGGATATCGCCGATCTTCTTCAGAAAGTAGGCTAAGTCGTCGGCCTTGGCGAAGCCGGAAAGTTGGGAGGTGTTATGCAGGCGGACATCCACAACCTTCCTCACGCCAGCTCGCAGTAAGCGTTCAAAGAAGTCAGATGCGTTCGTCTTTGTGAAGCCGATGGTTGCAACTTCGATCTTATCCATCACTATTCCGCAGTAGCTGGTTCAGGTAGGGTGCCCGACTGTTCTGCATACGCGACCTTCCGTGCTCGCCTTCGATAAGCGATCACTAATTGCTCATCACGAGAGAGGAAGAGATCGTTACCTTCTTGGCCTGCGAGCTTAAGCAGCCGCTCCTCAATCTCGTTGTGGCACGCAATGCGCCCATCTGAGTAGATATGTTTTACGAGCGCATTCTGTTCGGCTAACTTACGAGCCACTAGTAAGCACCGGTGGCAATCGAGTGGGTCGTGCTCTGAACACATGAGAGCTATTCGATATGTCTGGCTTCCCTTTAGCACTCTCTCGATGCCGCGTTCAAAATTGGGAGCACGCGCCATTTTTTCGTAATCAGCAATACCTTCGTAGAAGTATTGATCCTCCTTCGGTCTGCCACCTAGCTCAAGACCAAGAAATGAGTACGCCACGCCGTCGGCGCGGAGGCTTTGGTTCAGGGTGTCCTTGTTAAAGTGCGACAGGTGGCGAGAGTAAGGTGAAGTTCGGACATCCGCTATTGCCGAGATGTTCTCATGCTTGAGCAGACCGAGAAAATGCTCGTAGGAATGCGAGGAGTGCCCCACTGTCCACACGGTCATCGCGTCTGTCATCTCACTATCCGTATATACCGTTGATCATTAGGCTGCATTTACCGGGTTGACCGGGCCAGGCTCTCGCTAAGCCTAGTCGAACGTGCACCAACCCTCGTGCTGGCAGTGCCTGCTCGGCACCAGAGACGCCGCCACTTCGGTATGCTTCGCGAAGATGACTCGCAACGATGGGCAAATTATAGCAAGCGTCTCCATCGCTCAGGTATGCGCGCAGGCGCCTCTTGCCTTGATAATTGTCCTCAAATAGCTCGACTTGATCTACAGATACTGCCACTGCGCTCAGCGAGCAAATCCGGGTGGCCTCTGCGATATGGACCCCCTTGCGGGCTCCATCCCAAACGCCGGTGTGTATTAGATGGCCACCGAAAGCGGCGCTAACCGTTGCGTGGCTAGGAGGAGCGCTAGCTGCAAGCCAATTAACCGCTCTCGCCGGAACACGTTGCATCGTGGCAGGATCAACGGGGGTATCCTCAGTCTTATGGGGATAAGTACTTGCATATCGCTGTCTTGTGGGGGCCACGTCGACCTTGCTTCCGGGGCTAATGCCGTGCTGCTGCAGAAGGCCTGCAGTCCAATTGTTGCCGTTTGGCAAGGGCCTTACCATCCGCTGCGAGACCGCATCCCAGCCCGCAACGCAATAGTTGCCTCCATGCATCTCAGTAACATCGGTGATAATCAGCCTCATGCGCCGTTCCTTTCGACGGGACAGCGGCAGTCAAGTTGCTCAATGGAGCTCAATCCAACAATTTAGTTTGGTAGGGATGGCTGATTCGGGTTGGTCAGTCACGGCCCACCCAAATGTTTGCCTGTCCGGCTACTTTTTTGGTGATCAATCCGGCTCTTCGGGCCGGAAATCATACATAAGGCTATTGAAATCATTGGCACCGCCTCCCCCGGCTCGAACGGGACCCCCCGATCCACAATCTTGTTGTGTCCTGGCGATGTGACGACCCGCTGGGCGACTTCAAGACGCAGAAGTTTTAATGATGATACGCGTCGGGGCATCAGTGACCGCCGCCGGAAGCGGCACTTTCGCTATTGGTTGTCCGGCGTGGACCTTGGCCCAGTAGCCAAGCTTGGGGACTGGTATAAGCGCCCGCTCGCAGATCTTGGCTAGTCCCCTTCCCGAGACGCCGAACCGAACGGCCAAGCTCAACATGGGCACCGACCATACCAGGTCGTACAGCTCCTGGCGCGTGAGGATATGACGTTGAGGCGGAGCCGTGAGCTTGGGAACTTTAGGCGCGTTAGATCCCGTTCTGTCTGAATATTCGTTCCTAAGATCATTGATATTGCTTGTATAATTCTGGCCTGTCACGCCGGGCGGCTCCCCCAACAGCGACGGCGCCGCCGGCAATCCCCCCGAAGGCGGCAACGGCACCGGCGCGTGCAAAGACCTCGGGCGCCTGGCTGTCGAAGGCCAGCCACCAGACGAAGAGCTTCCACGGCGCGTAGAGTTTGAGACCGAAGATCTCGCACCATGCAGAGCCAAGTGCCGGCTGGTACGAGAGCATCGCAGCGGCCCACTGCGTGGCGACAACGAGCGATGTCGTGATGAGCGCGGTAGCGACAAGGCCTTGGATGATCGCAGAGCGAAGCGGGAGCATGGAACGCGAACCTTTCGGACGGAATGATCGTCGCAACGAAAGGGTCGCAAGAGAGCGAGCGTTTCTTCAATCCAGTAAATTGCGCACGATTGTGCGGAAGCGTGCAAGGTCGTGCAGGGTTTACGGCAGAATATCGACGACGACGTTCGCGTGCGATCTCCGCATTCGAAATCCTCGTGCAAGAATGAATGCCTCATGCAATCAGGCGGGCATCTGCAAACGCTCGGCAAATAGAAGTGATACGCACTGATCTGATGCGAGGTCATACGTTGCCTCAATCCGGCACTGTGCAGCAGTGCGCGTGCAGCGGAGCTGGAATCGCTCCGATGAAACTCATCATTGATGTGGAGCGTGAAGCGGCGGCTATGCGCCGCCGCGCTTGCGGTGGTCGCACAGCGGAATGCCGTGCGCCTTCGCCTTATCGGCGAGGTTGTCCGTCACGCCCGCGCCAGGGAACACAACGGCTCCAATCGGCATGGCATCGAGGAGCTGGTCATTGCGCTTGAAGGGCGCGGCCTTCGCATGGCTCGCCCAATCGGGCTTGAAGACGATCTGCGTCACCTTGCGGTTGTCAGCCCAGCAGGCGGCGATCTTTTCGGCCCCGCGCGGCGCACCTCCGTGCAGCAGCACCATGTCGGGATGCTTGGCCTGGACCTTGTCGAGAACGGCCCAGATGCCAGTGTGATCATTGCACTCGACGCCACCAGCGAAGGCTATCCGGGTGCCCTTCGGGAGCAGCGTCTCGGCGTCGGCACGACGGCGCGCATCGATGAACTCGCGGCTGTCGATCATCGCCGCGGTCATCGTCGTCCGGTTGACCATCGATCCAGAACGAGGACGCCATATTGATCCCGTATGGAGGCTGAACAGGTCGGCAGCACCATCGCGCAGGAACTCGAAGCTGTTGCGACGCTCGATCAGCGTCAGGCCTTCGGAGATGAGCTTTTCGAGCTCGACGGAGCGGACCTCGGAGCCGTCCTGCTCGCGCTGGCTTGTTCGCTGGGCGGTTTCGTTGCGATCCAACTCCTGCTCGATGCGGTCGATCCGGCGATGGAAGATGTTGACGACTGACCACAGCATGGATTCGAGATCGGGTTCCAGGCGGGTATCCGACAAGGTCGCGACCAGCGCATCGAAGATATCTGCCAGAGCGCCGTGAAGCTTCTCGGGCTCGGGCAATGGACGCGGATCGGCTTCATCGTCGAAGGGGCGATGAGCGTAGAGTGCCAGTTCTTCGAGCAGATGGGCCGTCGGTGATGCTGCGCCGTCTGTGTGGGAAGCGAAGGTCATGGAATGCGTCTCCTCAGCGAGGCCGCGCCCATCGCGGCCTTCCGGCGACGGATCAGCCGGGACCGGTTGGGGCCAGCACCCAAGGGCGAAGCCCGCAGGGCCGCAGCGAAGCGGAGGAGGGCAAGCGCGGCCTTCAGCCGCGCGCCGCCCTTGCGGCCACGGCCGGTTCTGGCCCGATCGCCTCTTAGGAAGGCCGGGTGTGGCTCCGTCTGCGTGGAGGTCGGTCCGTGCCGCTCGACCACGGACGGCGCAAATCGCAACCGGCCGGACGGCCCTGCGAGAAGGAAGCGTTCAACATCCTGCGGCGTAACCTGCGGACGGACGAGCGCGCGCGGATCATTCAGATCCGAAGGCGACCAGATCCTCTTTAGAGTCAACGAGACGGGCGACAGCGGGATCGCTTCGATCTTCGAAGTCTCGATGCGCGCAGCTCAGCTGACCAAAAACAGTGCCTGCCGATGTCGGGATCGCGGCACTCGAATCACTTCGGCTCTTTGCGGGCGCGGATGCGATACTTGAGCTTCATTTGCTCAGCTACTCGTAGTGAGCCCAGTAATGTACTGAACGGTTTCAAGCCCAACTGCTTGTGTGACAGCTCGACGTCCCCCGACGCCTCCAACTGATCCCCCTCCGGCTTGACGGTAGCGGGAAGCGTCAGCTTGATCTCCTGGCCCACGAGCTGCACGGAGAGATCGAGCGTTGCGGAATTCTTGGCGTCAACCGGACCGCTCGTCCCAGCCACCTTGATCGCGGGAAAGCGCCCGGCATTCAGGAGCGCAGTGCTCAGCATGTTCGTGCGCGTTGCGGCAGCGTCGTCCTTCGACGGCTCGCTGGCGAAATCCGGGCCTTCCTGACAACGGCCGCGGCATCATCGACGACGAGCCGGTCGACCGGAATATCAAGCTCCACGCGCGATTGGGTCAGCTTTGGCTGAAGATGAATGGTGCCCGTGAACTCTTTCAAAGAGACCGTATGGCTGTGTCCGAACGTCGAAAGCACACCATCGCGATAGACCAGCAGGCGGACATTAGACGTTTGGGGATCGATATTGTATATGGCGACGCCTGCCTCGCCGCTTCTTTGCGCATGAACGATGCTGATCGACAGCAGCAACGCGAAAAGAGCCACCCAAATGGCATTGTAGAATCTCGCCAGTGCTGTTGGCATCAGTACACCTAGATCGCGTGGTGTAGACCGCGACAATCGCGCTCGACGACACCTGTGAAAGGGCGGCCATCAGCTCACGGCCCGCCAGTGAAATCAAGCGACGTGATCCTGCTCGAGGACGCATCCGACTTCCACGATCGATGCTGAGCTGCTCGCATTGGAAGCGTCCCGCGCTTCGACATTCGATCGTGGCCACAGGAGTTCAATGGCGGCACACCAGCTTTCGTCTGAACCTGGACGTAGAGCAGTCACGCACCGCCTGAATGGCAATTGCCGAGTTTGACCCGCAGCCGCCCTGAGCAGCTACACCACGCGCGGCAGGTCGTCGAACGCACAGCGGAGAAAGCTGCCAAAGATGAGGATCACTATGGTGCGCCGCGCAAGATCGCACCATCCCAAAAGCTGACATCGGGCCAAGAGTGACCGCCCACACAGCGATCAACAGATTATCCGTGGGCCGGGGGTTCTATGATTACTTTTGTCGTTTGCTTGCTGAGAGCTTTTTTCTGGCGTCTATAACAAGAATCTCGGAAGCACGCTCTCCAGCAGCAAGACGATCTGCTCTTATCTGCCTGATCTGCGTCAACTTTGTTCCGAGGTCACCGTAATCCATGACGACAAACAGAGCAAAATCTGTCTGCGCCGCGTCCTTATAAAATTCTAGTTGTTTTTCATAGCCGTGCACGACCGAGCCGCTAGACCGCTTCATCTCGATGAGCACACGGGCATTGTACCCTTTAGAAAATTTGAAATCCACGGGGCCGCCGCCCATGTTGGCTTCAGGTGAGATGTCCAGGTCATTCGCTTTGCAGAACGAGTCAGCGATCGCATAATAGATGAGCTGAGCCGCCCGCTCTTTTTTGGGCTTGCCGCTCGTCCACAGCTCCTCCCATAAATTACCTTTTTCAATGTGGCGCTGAAATATCTCGAGGGTACCCTTCACAACCTTCATGATCTCACCGGGGCCGCGACTGAAGTCGTACTTGTTCTTCTGCTTTAGATCGGGAAATCCCTTAGCTAGAATATCCTTCAATCGATAATAGCCGAGCACGTCTAGGTTTGGATCGTAGTACGTCACGTTCTCCTTGACGGCCATCAAGAAATAATCGAAGTCTTTCGCAGACCCCAGGGCCGCTTTCCGAAGTGCCTCCTTTCGATCAAGCACAGTGGGCTTGATTATGCCTCCAAGAAAATCATTTACGGCCTTCCTAATGCGCGCATTTTCCATCGCAGCTTGTTCAATGCCAGACCAATCGTTAGCAATAGGAAGTTCTCGCACGATGTCGCCAGGGACGAGAACAATTGGAATTTCTTTGCCTTTGGCGTTCACAAATTTTGGTAGCTTGTGGTTTTCTGAGAGCTCGGCTTCAAAGACCGGGATCTTATTTTTGCGGCAGAATGCTTCCGTGATCTTTGCAAGGTCTTCTAGAATGACGGTCGTGGTGAGGTCACTTATCGTATCCGGCCCCACGTCCTCTTCGAAGAACGCCATCAAAGAAATCATCTCAGGGTCCTTTGCACCGAGCTCGATGATCTCTTTACCGGTGCGCAGTATTTGTTCCCGAATTTCATCCGGCCGAGAACTTCCCGCACGCCTGCTGCCTCCATAGCCCAGACCGTTTTCCGGTGGCTCACTTAGATCGAGCTGCTTGCGAGCAGCTTTCCACGCTGCATCGTTCTCCGAATTCGAGATCGCAAGCATGCGCACCAGCACTTTGAAATGTTCACGGAAGCGATCGAGCGCCGAGGTTCGAATAAGAACGTTGGCGGACTTCTCAAGTAAGATCGGGTCAATGAAAAGGGGGACATCGACGTCGATGAACGGGTCTATCAAGCCGGCCTTACCAAGCGCGGCGGGCGAAATACCGAAGTATTTTGAGAAAAGCGTTGGGTTCTGAACGCGGGCCATTTATCGATCCTCACGCTGAGAACGACGACTCTGTCAGAGTACCGCTTTTATCATGAGATTACTAATCGTCGGGCGTTGTGAGTGGCTATCGAGCGTTCTCCCGAACGTCGACAGCAACAAGCACAGGCTTCCGAGGAAGGCACGCATTGGGTGCTGAAATTCTAGATCGCCCAACACGGCAGGGAAGCGTCCGTCGACCGCGATGAGCGGATGGCCGGTGTAGGTTGCTGA
>CAUJKI010000530.1 GCA_963205015.1 Pseudomonadota bacterium | reverse complement strand
AGTCGGAGCCGACCCCGCTGGCGTGCGCGCTCGCCGCTCGCATTGCTCGTGAGGGGCCGATCACGGTCCGCGCGTACATGGACGCCTGCCTCAATGATCCCGAGCACGGCTATTACCGCACGCGCCGCGCGATCGGCGCCGAGGAGGACTTCGTCACGGCACCCGAGGTGTCTCAGGTCTTCGGCGAGTTGATCGGACTATGGGCCGGTGTCGTCTGGCAGCAGATGGCCGCGCCCAAGGGCGTGCGCCTCGTGGAACTCGGCCCGGGGCGCGGCACACTGATTCGCGACGCGCTCAGGGCGGCGCGGAAGGTGCCTTCATTCCTCAACGCGGCCGAGGTCGTCCTCGTCGAGCCAAACGGTGCCCTCGAGACGCTGCAACGCCAAGCGCTCGCGGATCAGCGCGTGCGGCAGCGCTGGGTCAAGGACCTCGCCGAGGTGGAGGCCGTACCCGGCAGCGCGACGATCGTGATCGCCAACGAGATTCTCGACGTGCTCCCCGTTGCCCAGTTCCAGCGTACGGAGAGCGGTTGGATCGAACGCAGCGTCGGCGTCAATGATGCCGGCCGGCTGGTCTTCGGCATTGCCATGCACGGGATGGCGGCGCTGCAGGATGCGGATGCGGCCCGGCTCGGCGATGTCGTCGAGCGACGGGACACGACAGAGACCTGCGCTAAGTTGAAGGAACTTGCGGACGCCGGTCCGCTCGCCGCGCTTTTCATCGACTACGGCTATGAGGGCCCAGCCATTGGCGACACGCTCCAGGCCGTGCGGGCTCAGCGCTACGAGGATCCGCTCCTCTCGCCGGGCGTCGCCGACCTCACGGCTCATGTTGATTTCGCGGCTTTTGCGGCGGATGCCCGTGCGCAGGGACTTGCCGTCGATGGGCCTGTGCCCCAGGCCGTCTTCCTTGGCGCGCTCGGCATTGTCGAGCGCACATCGCGGCTGATGGCGGCCAATCCGGTTGCGGCGCCGGCCCTCGAGGCGGCAACGGCCCGCCTCACTGCACCAACGGGCATGGGCACGCTCTTCAAGGCGATCGGCGTGCGCTCGCATGGTCTGCCGCCGCTGCCCGGGCTTTGAAGCACGATGCGAAAACTTGCGACAGGAGCCCTTGCCGTAGCGATGAGCCTTTTGTCGATCTCGGGAGCCGGCGCCTGGAGCGAGCGCGACGTCGCCCGATCCGGTCTCTACGGGACGCTCGCGCTGCCTGAGGGCGGGAAACCCGTGCGCGCCGTGCTCATTCTTGCGGGCTCTGGGCCGACCGATCGCAATGGCAACAATCCCGGCGGCTCGAACGACAGCCTGAAGCTGCTCGCGCATGGCCTCGCGGCGGAAGGCATTGCCTCGCTGCGCGTCGACAAGCGCGGCATTGCTGCGAGTGCCGGCGCGGCGTTGCGCGAGGAAGAGCTGCGGATCGAGAGTTATGTGGCGGACGCGATCACCTGGCTCGATTTCATGCGTAGCGAGCTTGTTCAATCGCGCGTGTTTCTGCTCGGACATAGCGAAGGCGCGCTGATCGCGACCGTTGCGGCACGTCGCGCCGATGTCGCCGGCCTCATCCTGCTTGCGGGCGCAGGCGAGCGCGCCGACCGTATCATCGCGCGCCAGCTCGCGGCTGGCGGCGTTCCTGAAGCGCTCCAGGCCGCCTCGAAGCGCATTGCCGAAAGCCTCCGCGCTGGCAAGGCCGTCACGGACGTGCCCGCCGAGCTGCTCGCCCTCTACCGGCCGAGCGTGCAGAATTATCTCATGTCGTGGCTGCCGCTCGATCCCGCAGCGGAGCTCGCGCAGACCCGTGGCCCGGTGCTGGTCGTGCAGGGGACGAGCGATCTGCAGATCCTGCCTGAGGATGCGCAGCGTCTGGCCGCGGCCCGTACGGGGATAAAGCTCGTCCTGATCGAGGGCATGAACCACGTGCTGAAGGAAGCGCCGCTGGAGCGCCGCGCAAATCTCGGCACGTATGTCCGGCCGGACCTTCCGCTTGCGCCCGAGCTGCTTCCGGCCATCGTCGAGTTCATCGGCGGCTTGTGAGCTCAGCCCGGCGGCGGGCCGCTCGCGCAGCGCGCCCGGGCGAGCATGGCCGCCGTGCGCTCCTCGAAGGCATTTCCGTGCCGCGGCGCGCGTACGACGACGAGCCCGCGGCTCTCGGGCGCCTGGATGCGGGAGACGTCGAAGTTCGGCGCGGTGCCGATGCCGAAGAGATTGAGCAGCGTCGCGCGGGTAGGCTCGAGCACCAGGGTCACGTCCGGCTGGCGGAGGCCCGCGGCGGCGACCGCGTAGAAGTTGTCTCCATGCGGCGTGTAGATGGCCAGACTCCAGCCGGGATCGGGGAGCGTCGCCGTCACGGTCAGCAGCCCGTCGTTGAGATCGAAGGGACAGACGGCGAGTTGATGTGCGGGGTCGTTGAAGGGAAGCAGCTCATTGCCGGGAGAGGGAGGTGGCAGCACGCGCATGGCGTTGAGCGGAAGGCCTGAGCTCACGCGATCGAAGGCGGTCGCCGCGCCCATGTAGGGAATGGCGAGCGTCGAGGTGATATGGACGATGCCGCCCGTGACGAGTGCCACGAGCAGCACGTGGAGGCTCAGCCGCGGGAGCCAGCGCTTGCCGGACATCAGCACGCGACCCTCCGCACGTTGGGAAGGCGCACTTGGTTTTCGTCGCCCGTGCCGGCACTGCCGCCGGTCGCGGCATCGTGCGGATCTTCGACCTGCAACACGAGCGTGAGGCGGCCGGCGCCCCCGGTCGGAAGCCAGTTGCCGGGCCTCGCCGAGCGGGCAAGGTGGATGGCGACGCGGCCCGAGGGCGCGCGCATGGCCGTATCCGAGCTGAAGGAGTGCCGCCCGGCATCATTGCGGATGAGCTTGCCGCTGGCATCGAACACGGCAACGCTCCACCAGCCGCGCGAGGGCTCCGGCCCTTCGAGCACGTACTCGCAGGAGGAGTGTAGTGGACGGCCGTCGCTGTCGGCGCTCGCGTGGTAGCGCCCGATCAGCGCCGTCGAGACGGGGAGCAGAGCGTGGCGCAGGAAGTGCGCGCGCGTGTAGGGGTCGGCATCGAGGCGTCCGGCTGCCGTCCAGTGCGTCCAGGGGCCGTGGATTTCGGTCGTCAGCGCCGAGCCGCGCTCGACCATGATCCAGGTGGCACTGAGACCTCCACCGACCGCAAGTAAAACGAAGAGCAGCATGTTCAGCATGGACGATGCTCTCACCGCTCTCGGCCGGGCGGCGGGCGCACGGCACTTGCCGGCTCGAACAGGCGCTCGCTGGGCGCAGGGGCAGGCTCTGCGCGACGGCCGGGTGCTGGCGGCGGCTTCGTGGTTCCCGGTGCGGGGGCCGAACCAGCCGGACGCGGTACGCCGATGCCGTCGGGCCGTTCGGTCGCGAGGCGCATTTCCTCGCCGAGCTGGCGGAGTGCCTGACGCGTGCGGTCCGACATCTGGCTGCGAGTGGCTGCCGGTTCTGCCGCGGCGGCCGGGCCGGCCTGCGGCTCGAGCTGGCGGAGTGCCGCGACGCGGTTCCGCTCCTGAATCTGGGCGGGGTGAGGCTCGAGACCAGGGATGGTCGGAATGTCGGGATTGCTGGTCGCGATGGCCATGAAGCTGTGCCACGCCATGGCCGGCAGATTGCCGCCGGTCACGTCGCGCATCGGCCGGAAGTCGTCGTTGCCCATCCACACGCCCGTCACGTACTGCCCGGTAAAGCCGATGAACCAAGCATCGCGATAGCTGGAGCTCGTTCCCGTCTTGCCTGCGGCGTGCGCGTTGTCGAGGAGGGCGCGGCGGCCGGTGCCCTCTGTGACCACGGCGTGCATCATGCGGTTCATGTTCTCGACGACGCGCTTCTCGAGCACCTGCTGCGCCGGCGGCTCGTCCTTCTCGCGCGAATAGATGACATCGCCGCGCGAGTTCATGATCTCGAGGATGGCATAGGGCTTCACGGCCTTGCCGTTGTTGGCGAAATGGGCATAGGCGGCGGTATGCTCCAGCGGCGTGATGCCCTGGTCGCCGAGCGCCATGGAGCAGGTCTTTTTGATGCCCTGGACGCCGAGCCGGCGCGTCATCTCGATGACGTTGTCGCGCTCATAGCGGAAGGAGAGGTCGACGGCGGTCGTATTGAGCGAGCGCGCGAAGGCGCTCGTCATGGTGATGCGGGCGCCGCTGCCCGATCCGCCGTCGTAATTCTTCGGCGCCCAGTTGCCGCAGCCGGGCGCAGCGTCGCGCACGATGGAGGTCGCCGTGAGATTGCCCTGCTCGACGGCCGTGGCATAGACGTAGAGCTTGAACGAGGAACCGGGCTGGCGCCGCGCCGCGCTGGCGCGGTTGAACTGGCTCTCGCCGTAGTCGATGCCGCCGACGAGGGCGCGCACCGCACCGTCCGGCTCCATGGTGACAAGGGCGCCCGAGGTCGCGTTCTTCGCCCGCCCGTGCTGCTGAATGGTCGAGACGAGCGCCTGGTCGGCGGCCTGCTGGAGGCCGACGTCGAGGGTCGTGCGGGCGGTCAGCACGTAGTGCCCGCGCCCCTCTGCGACACGCTGGATCTCCTCGAAGGCCCAGTCGAGATACCAGTCGGGACTGTACGTGGCCCGCGTCTCGATCGGGCGGGCGGGATTGAGGCGGGCGCCGTGGACCTGGCCGGCGGTCATGAAACCGGCATCGACGAGGTTGGTGAGCACGACATTGGCGCGGGCGCGCGCCGCAGGC
>CAUJKI010000529.1 GCA_963205015.1 Pseudomonadota bacterium | reverse complement strand
GCGCACGTGCGCGGGATCGTTGACGACGAGCGTGCGCGGATGAATGCGCTCCAGCAGATGCGTCGTCGTGATGTAGGCCATGTCGAAGGGCGGATCCTGGCGCAGCAGCACCACGTCCCATGTGCCGAGATCGACCTTGCGTGGGTTCGAGAGCTTGTAGTGATCTCCGATCCGGTCCTCGACGGTCAGCGTCTCGCCGCGCGCGATGAGCTGCTCGCCATTGAGAGCAATGTTCTGGGGCGTGTAGTAGAAGAGCTCATGGCCGCGCTTCTGGGCTTCGAGCAGCATCGCGAAGGTCGAGTCGCCGCGAATGTCGATCCGGTCGATCGGGTCCATCTGGCAGGCAATCTTGAGCGGCATGGGCGGATCGTCTCCTGCAGGGCGCGCTATTCTCAATTTGGCGCTCATGCAAACGGGCGGGCAAGCGGGAAGTCAATGTTTTCTGGAGGCGGGTCTTCCCCCTCTCCCCGCTTGCGGGGAGAGGGTCGGGGTGAGGGGCGGCGGCAAACGCAAATGCTGAACAAGCTCCCGCCCCTCATCCTAACCTTCTCCCCGTTAAGGACGGGGAGAAGGGACATGTTGCGGTCGCTGCTCGCCACTAAGCCCATAAATGGCGGGATTCGGGGGGCCCCGATTGGGGCGTGGGGTCGCGCCAAAGGCGCGCGCTAAAGATGGTGCCCACTCGCGTCGAAGACGCGAACGCTACATCCGGTCCAGGGCATTCGGGATATGGCGCGGCCATCCGCAGGCCGTGACCAGCACGGCGTCGAGGCCAACTTGGCGGTCGAGATAGGACGGATGGCGCGAGAGCCAATAGTCGGCGGCGCGGGCGATGCGGTCGCCCTGGGCAGGCGTGAGCGCCGCTTCGGCATCGGCGATCGTAGCGCGGCGCTTGACCTCGACGAAGGCGACGCGGTCGACGCGGGCGGCGATGATGTCGATCTCACTGTAGGGCGTCACATGGCGACGGGCCAGAATGCGGTAGCCTTTGGCGAGGAGAAGTGCGGACGCCATCCACTCCGCCCAGCGCCCGCGCCCGAGGCGCCGGCGCCGCTCGATGAGGCGGTCGCTGACGCCGGGTGGGCTCATGGCTCGTCCTTGAGACGCAGGCCGATCTGATAGACCCGCGTGCGCGGTGCACCGAGATCGTCGGTGACCAAGCGCACGGCATCGCGCAGGCTGGATGATGCGAGTGCGGTACGGAGCGCAGCCTCGATCTCGGCATCGCCGACTTCGCGCGGCGGTGGCGGGCCGATCACGAGGACGATCTCGCCTTTAACGGCAACGGCCGCAAGCTCATGCGCGAGGGCGTCCGGAGCCCCGCGGCGCACTTCCTCGAAGCGCTTGGTGAGTTCGCGGGCCACGACAACCTCGCGGCCACCGAGGGCGGCGGCGACATCAGCCAGCGTGTCCCCGATGCGGCTCGGCGACTCGAACAGGACGAGGCTGCCGGGGACGGCCGCCAGGGCTTCGAGGCGCGTACGCCGTGCTGCCTGCTTGGATGGAAGAAAGCCGCCGAAGAAGAAGCCGTCTGTCGGCAATCCCGAGACGGCAAGACCGGCGAGGATCGCCGAGGCGCCGGGGAGCGCCGTGACGGCATGGCCTGCCGCGACGGCGGCCCGCACGAGCTTGAAGCCGGGATCGGAGAGCAGCGGCGTCCCAGCATCCGAGATGAGCGCGATGGCGCGGCCCTCGGCCAGTTCGGCGAGGACGCGAGCCTGCTCGGCATCCTCGTTGTGCTCGTGGAAAGCGCGGAGCGGACGCTCGATGGCATAGCGGGCGAGCAGCGTTCGGCTGACGCGGGTGTCCTCGCAGAGGATGGCGTCGGCACGGGCGAGCGTGGTCACGGCGCGGACGGTCATGTCGCCGAGATTGCCGATGGGCGTCGCGACGACATAGAGCCCGCCGGCAAGCGGCTCCGCCATCTCGCGCGCGGCCTGATCGGCGAGTGCGACGCCGATGCGCGCGGCTCCATCCGGCGGGCCGGCCTCCCCTGGCGCTTGCGACTTGCGGGCGCGGTGCTCGGACGTGCTCATTTTCGACATGGCTGCCGCACAGGCGTGAGTTGCAGGGGCCGTGATTGATCACTAGCCTGAGGAGCGTCGTGGATGAGGACGCCGAAACTTCGTTTCCAGGCCGTTTCGGGGCAAGTGTGGCGCATCTGCCCTGTTATGGGAACAAGCAAGGGGATATCGACTCACTTATGAATTCGCCGGGTATCGCCAGTTGGCGCCGCCGCCCATGCCACGACCTCGGGACCGCCTATGACTTATCGCCCGCCCCGCCGAGAGATACTCCGCGCCGTTGCTTTGGGCGCGACGTCTCTGGCATGGCCAAGTCTCCTGGCGGGCTGCTCGGGGTCGTCAGCCACCGGGTCGCTCGGGAGCGGCGGCGCGACCGGCACGGCCAAGGACCCTGTGAAGGTCGCCCTCATCCTGCCGACCGGCGCCGAACCGCAGACGGCGGCTATCGCGAAAGCCATGAAACAGGCGGCCGAGCTCGCCGTCTTCGACCTCAATCAGCCTGGGCTCCAGCTCATCGTCAAGGACGACCGCGGCAGCGAGGATGGTGCGCGTGCGGCTGTCGGCGAGGCCATCTCCGGCGGTGCCGAGATCATCCTCGGGCCGCTGTTCTCGCGCTCGACGGCTGCTGCGGCGCCAGTGGCGCGGCAGGCGGGCGTGCCGATCATCAGCTTCTCGAATGACCGCACGGTCGCGGGGAAGGACGTCTATCTGCTGAGCTTCCTGCATGACCAGGAAGTGGTGCGCGTCGTCGACTACGCGGCCCGCCAGGGACGCTCGCGGCTCGTGGCGCTGCTGCCGAAGGATGCGCTCGGCGACCAGCTCGAGCAGAGCCTCAGGGCCGCAACAGCGCGCTCGGGCAGCACACTCGTCGCCCTCGAGCGCTATGCGCTCAACACCAATGCCATCCTCGCACCGGCCCGCAAGATCCACGATGCCATCAGGAGCGCCGAGGCCACGGCGCCGATGGACGCGCTCTTCCTTCCGGGCGGCGAGGACACGCTGCCCATGGTGGCGCCCTTCATCCCATATCTCGGCATCAACACCCAGCGGGTGCGCCTGCTCGGCACGGGCGGCTGGGACACGCCGATCGTCACGCGCGAGAAGGCGTTTGCCGGCGGCTGGTTTGCGGCCACCGACCCGCATGGCTGGCGGACATTCTCGGAACGCTTCGCAAAGTCCTACGGCGCGCCGCCGCCGCGCCTCGCGAGCCTCGCCTATGATGCCGTCGGGATCGCCGCAGCTTTCTCAGGCAGCGCGCGAGGCAGCCGCTACGGCGCATCCAACCTCACGCGGGCGAGCGGGTTCAGCGGCATCGACGGGCGCTTCCGCCTCTCCGCCAGCGGCCTCGTCGAACGCGAGCTCGCCATACTTGAAGTCCGGCGGGAAGGCAGCGCAGTGATCGAAGGCGCGCCGCCGGAGTCGAATCGCCTCTACACGAGCGCGCTGGCCAAGAGCTGAGACACGCTCCGAGGCGCCGGCGCCTAAAGCCTATTCCACAAGTCGCCAATTAGAGCATGCCCCTGCGCTGAATGGAGCGTTGACAGGGCGGGCAACTCGATGAAAAGTCCGCGCCGCGACAGAGTTCCGCAGCAAGGGCTTGCCAGATGGTCGAACTTACGCTCCCGAAGAATTCCCGCGTGCGCAGCGGGAAAGCCTGGAACAAACCCGAGGGCAAGGGCGACTGGAAGGAGTTCCGCATCTATCGCTGGAACCCGGACGACAGCGAGAACCCGCGTCTCGATACCTACTATGTCGATCAGGCAAGCTGCGGTCCCATGGTTCTGGACGCGCTGATCAAGATCAAGAACGAGATCGATCCGACACTGACCTTCCGCCGCTCCTGCCGCGAGGGCATCTGCGGCTCGTGCTCCATGAACATCGACGGCACGAACACGCTCGCGTGCCTCAAGGCGACGGCGGATATTTCGGGAGCGGTGAAGATCTATCCGCTGCCGCACCTTGAGGTGATCAAGGACCTCGTCCCCGATCTCACCAACTTCTACGCGCAGCACAAGTCCATCGAGCCGTGGCTGCAGACGACGACGCCCGAGCCGCCAGGCGAATGGCGCCAGGGACGTGAGGACCGCGAGAAGCTCGACGGCCTTTACGAGTGCATTCTCTGTGCGTGCTGCTCGGCGTCCTGCCCGAGCTACTGGTGGAACTCGGACCGCTACCTCGGGCCGGCGATCCTGCTGCAGGCTTACCGCTGGGTGATCGACTCGCGTGACGAAGCCACCGGCGACCGTCTCGACAATCTCGAGGATCCGTTCCGGCTCTACCGCTGCCACACCATCCTGAACTGCTCGAAGGCCTGCCCCAAAGGGCTCAATCCGGCAAAGGCCATCGCGGAGCTCAAGAAGCTCATGGTGGAGCGGCGGGTCTAGTATCGACCTCGGCTCAGCGCCGCTTGGCGAGATCGACCTCGCCATCGGTCCGCGTTGGCGCCGTGTTCAACCTCTGCCAGATCGTTGCGAATTCGCTCTCGGCCGGAGGCTCGCCAGCGAGGTTCCATTCGTTCGCGGCAAAGGCGTAGGCGAGAATCCCTACGAGGAGCAAGCCGCCAAAGACAGCGCAGGCGCCCTGCAGAAGAGGTGCGGGACCACGCGGATCAAATCGGTCGTTCTGCATGATGTCCTCCGATGGCAGCAGGCGGCAATGCGCCCGCGGTGACGGAGGAAGGTGTGCGCCCGAGGCGTCAGCGGCTCATCAGTGGTGCGTCAAAAGCGTGGGAGGCGCTCATCCTCCCGCGGCCGAAAAGAGCCGTTACGCCGGCCGCACGATCGGCAGGCCCTCGCGATTGCCCCACTCCTGCCAGGAGCCGACGTAGTTGCGAACATGCGGGTAGCCGAGCAGACGCAGCGCCAGATAGGCATGCGCCGAGCGGAAGCCGGTGTTGCAGTAGACGGTGATTTTCCTGTCGGGCGTTGCACCGCGCGCCTCGAAGATGGTGCGGAGCTCGGCCGGCGATTTCAGGCGCCCGGTCGCATGGTCGTAGAGGTTTTCCCAATCGCAATTGACGGCATTCGGCACCGCGCCGCCGTACTTCGCGCGACGATCGGCGCCGGTGAATTCGGCGGGACTGCGGTTGTCGAGGATGAGGCTCTGCGGATCGTCGATGGCCTCGAGAATACTGGTGTACGTGGCGGCGCGCTCCATCACCGGTTGGGGGACGAACTTCACGGGCGAGGGCGGATTGCTATCCCGCTCGAGGGGAAGGTTCGCCTCGGCCCAGGCTTTGATGCCGCCATCGAGCACATGAACATTCTCGACGCCGAGATACTCGGCAAACCAGAAACCGCGCGCCGCGCACATATCGGTGAAGGCGCCATAGAAGACAATCGTGTCCGTCGGCTTCACGCCACGCCAGCCGAGCATGTTCGCCCACATGCGCGTGAAGGAGGCGAGCGGAGCCGGATCCGTATCATCGCAGTTGACGAAGTAGGGATCGAAGTGACGGGCGCCCGGAATGCGGCCAGCGGCGAAGTGCTCCGCCTGCCGTGTGTCCACGATCGAGAGACCCGCCGTGCCGCGCACCGCATCAAGCTTGTCG
>CAUJKI010000528.1 GCA_963205015.1 Pseudomonadota bacterium | reverse complement strand
CCGGATGCGCGGGAACTCCTTCTTCATCCACGGCTCGACCCGGGAGCCATCCTGCTGGTAAGCCCGCCACAGCGGCTTCTGACAGCTCAGGCCCAGCTGCGAGAGCAGCCGCCCCACTCGCTCGGCGATCTGCTGCACAAGTCCCTGCAGCTGCACGCTCGAGGGTGCCGGTACATGGCGGAATACAGGCTGATCGCCCGGCACGTACACGCCATCGAGAAAGATCATGTGGAAGTGTACGTATCCGTCAAACGGAGTTCGTCCGGGCGACCCTATCTATAAACCGCGTCGTAGAGATAGGCCCAGGAGGCGCTGGCCGCGAGGCTCGCGCGGTCGACCGCCGCTTCGTTTGCGAAAACGAGATCGATCGCGCGCTCATTCCCGGAGAAATCGAGCGGCGGTCCCTCGGCGAGGAGGAGCAGGGCGACAATCCGTTTGTCCGGCGTTTTGTAGTGACAGTTGACGCTATTGCCGGCGTCCGGGACGAACACGCAGTTCATGTGGACGATCGGATAGCCGGAGCGCTCTATGCGGAAGCTCTTGATCTCCGCGACTTCCTGTTCGCCGAGATTGAAGGCGGCGGCGTCGAAATAAACGTCCGCCGCCGCGGGATCGTCGAAGACCGCATAGGCGACCATGACCGTCCTGAAAGGCGAGCCGTCGCCTTGAAGGCCGATGCCGGGAAGGGCCTTGATGCCGCGCGCCTGCGCGTCGGCGGGTAGCTCGGCCGGTGTCTCGACCGCTTCGACGACGCGATAGCGCAGGCCGTTTCGTTCGAAGTCTGCGTTACCCTTCTTCCAGTGGCCGGTGACTGCGGCCTCAATCTGGTCGTTCGAAAGCCGCGTTGCGACTCTTGCGGCCTCTTCGCCATGCGCGCCCGCCGCGGGACTCGCCGCGGCGGCGCGACAGATATCGGCGTGGGACTTGCGGCTATCCACGCCGCTAACATCGATCCTGAAGCGCCGTCCGTCGCCGGCGAACTCGATCGCCTTGGCTTTCTCGAGGGCCTTTGCGAGCTCTTCTGCGTCCTCCACTCCGCCAGCGATGATGGCGCGCTTCAGACCTTCGTGCTGCTGGACCCAGAAGTCGGACAGTCTGATTTCGCGCCCATCGATGTTCAGCGAAAGACGCATGGGAACCTTGCGCCCATCGATTGTTGCGACGCCCTCGCTGGCGTCGAGCGACTCGCCGGTTTCTGGCAGAATCACATAAACAGTGAGCGGCGGCCAGTCTGAGACGCCGGTCGGGTCGCACATGAGCGCGACTTCAATCTCGCCGCCCGATCCGGCACCGAGAATGACTGCGCCTTCATGCTCAGAAAACACGGCGTCGGACAAAGCCGTCTTCTCGCCGCAGCCAGCCAGGAGCGCGAACGCCCCCGCAATCATGATCTTGCGCATATACCCCCCGGAACAATAGCACTCTCAAGGACACGGCGGGTTCCGCAATGCAGGTCGAGATACTCGATGACAGCCGCCGATTCGATCACGGTGTGCTCGCCATCGACGAGCACAGGAAACCGGCCAGTGGGGCTGAGGCGTCGGACGGCTTCGAGGTTTTCCGGGTGCTCCGGATCAAGCGTGAGAAATTCGAACGGAACGGCGCACTCGTAAAGAGCGATTGCTGCCTGCCAGTAGAAAGCCGCGAAGGGATGGCCGTATATTCCTATCATTGAGGTCTCCTGACCCGGCGCCCTTCCCCGGGTATCGCAACCGGGTCGAAGGTCAAGGCGCGAAGCCGCGCGCCGCTCCGCTCGTCCGAGATTCCTGGTATTCCGGCGCATCAGCGCGTCAAGGAGCGCTGAAGAAATCCCACATTGCGTCGGCGGATAGGCAGTTCAAACCATCCCTGCGACGCAGTCAACCTCGCTGAAGGAGGGCTTACGGTGAGTCCGAAACCGGCCTCGAGCGTCCCAGCACGACAAACCCGACCGGCGGAATCGGCTCGCCGGCCGTCATTGCTGCGGCCCGCGCCGGAGAAATCCCCCTCCCTGACCCTGATCGCAAGCCCCGGCACGCACCGACCCACCCGACTGCTTCCTCAGCCGGTAGCACGAACTCCTCTGGCCTGATCTCACAGCAGACGGGACTGCACCGGCGCTATCCGCGCCCCGAGCGGCAACAGGTGCTGATCCGGTGCCATCTTCTCCAGATGCACCAGAATCTTCGCAATGACTTGCGGCTGCTCGATGCTGGCAATCACCTTGAGCTTGCCGCCGCAGCGCGCGCAGCCGGCCGCGCGGTGCTCGCACTTGGCGGGCCAGTCATCCACGCGGCGATCCAGGGGTTCGAGGGCCAGCTCACTGCCTTCGCTCCGTGGGGACGACCCTGCTTACCGTTGTCTTTCTCCTACGGCGCCGCCGCCCGGTGTCGCGCCCTCGTGCGAGGAAGCGGGCGTACTGAGTGCGCTGCCGGGCACACTCGGCACCCTGCAGGCGGCAGAAGCGCTGAAACTCGTACTCGAGATCGGCAAGCCGCTTGCAGGGCGTCTCCTCGTACTCGACGCGCTCGCGTTACGTTTTCACGAGCTTGTCGTGGTTGCCGATCCCGCCTGCGCCTACGCTGAAACCCCGCGCGTGGTGCCAGCCACTCGCTGACAGCGATTGGGCTCCTCGAGTAGCGTCAGTTGTGCATCATTCCCTCGCCCGTGAACCGCGCCTTGATCTGGCAACACGTCGGTCATCAGGATGTCGACGACCGAGAAGTCCCCGGCCATCTCGACCGAGTTGAGCGCCGCAGACATCCAGTCTATGGCCCGTGCGCGCGAGATACGGATTGCCGTGGCCGAGCAGCGGATAGGAGATAAAGTTCAAAGCGCCCTGCAGCGCCGACCTGATTCGTGCAACGGGCCTTCTGTAGCGGCCCAACCTGTCTCGGCCAGCCTGAATCCGGCCAGTTGCCCGGCTGGGCAGGCCGCAGGCTCCGCCCGCCTGCCCTCGATTCCCCGCCCCTCGGGCTCTGTCACCCCCGAACCGCCGCACCGGCCGTCCACCGAAATCCCGGCACGCACCGCCCCTGCCCGCCCGGCTCACCGGGCTCATCGGTCAGCGCGAACACTGCTCCCCTTCGAACTCACAGCAGGCAGCCCTGCGGCGGCGGCGCCCGCGCACCGAGCGGTCGTTCGACCTGGGGCTGATCAGGAGCGGCCTTCTCCAGGTGCGCGAGGATCTTCGCGATCACCTCCGGCTCCTCGATGCTGGCCATCACCTCGAGCTTCCCGCCGCAGCGGGCGCAGCTGTCGATCTCGATGCCGAACACGCGCTTCAGGCGCTGCGCCCAACTCATCGCCACGTGCCTCGGTGTCGGCGGCTTGCCCGAGCCTGCTGCCAGGGCTGTCCGCTTCGAGGCGCCCGTTCCCCGGTGCGCGGGCGTGATGGCCGCTCTGAGCTTGCTGTGCGGCGCAAACACCCCGTGGTAGCGTGTCAGGTGCATCCGCGGCGGCGGCACCAGCGCCGCGAGCCTCGCCATGAAATCCAGCGGCTCGAGCACGATGTGCGTCGTGCCGTCTCGGTACGGGGTCTTGAGCGCGTAGCGCACATGGCCCGATGCGGTCAGGACCATGCGCTCGGTCGCCATCGGCGTGGCATCTTCCGTCAGGATTGCGAATGATCCTGCGATGAGTCGACCGGACACGGCTCGATCCTCCAGATCTCTCTTGCGTATTCGCCAACGGTGCGATCCGCGGAGAATCGGCCCGACGCCGCGATGTTCAGCACGACCTTGCGCGCCCACGCATCCGGCTCACCGTACAGTTGCCCCAGCCGCGCCTGTGCCTGTGCATAACTGGTCAGATCGGCGAGAAGCCGATAGTGATCTCCGTCGCGCAGCAGGGCATCGAGAATAGGCATGAATATGCCGCGTTCGTGCTGGCTGAAATGGTCGTCGCGGATCAAATCGAGTGCCGCTCGAATCTGCGGCTCGTTGTGATAATGCCACCACGGATCGTACCAGCCGGCGCCTGCAATGACCTGCGCGGCGTCCAAACCGAAAAGGAAGAAATTCTCCTCTCCGGCCGCATGAGCCATCTCGATAGGCGCACCATCGCGAGTGCCGATGGTCAATGCGCCGTTCATCATGAATTTCATGTTGCTCGTGCCGCT
>CAUJKI010000527.1 GCA_963205015.1 Pseudomonadota bacterium | reverse complement strand
TCCCGAGACGAATGCGCTTCTCCCGATGCCTGAATTGCGCCGCCGCTTCGACGATGCCGGACTGCTCGGGAAGGAACGCGTGATCGCCTACTGCGGCGGCGGCATCGCGGCCTCGCTCACGGCGCTCGCGCTTGCCACCCTCGGCAAGGACGATGTCGAGATCTATATGCATTCGCTGCAGGAATGGGCGAACGATCCGAACATGCCGATGGAGGTCGGCTGAGGTTCGCCGAGGGTTCGCTCGCGCCTCTGGCGCGACGGGGCTTTCGCCCCTGCCCCCAACCGGGAGGGACACCCTCCCGGACCCACCCGCCTTTATTAGATTGTAGTTTCTGACGCGACCTAGCCGTCGCAAGCATGGCACCACGGCCGGAAGCGCTCCAGCAGCCCGGGCTGCAGATAACAAAGCCGGCTACCGCTGCTCGGCCCGCTTGTCGCGCGCAGCCTTGTCCGTTGCCGAGGCCGTTCCCCAGCCCAGGATCTGACTGAGCTTGCGCTCGCGCTCGGTGTCGACACTCACCGTCGCCGTCATGCCGGCGCGCAGCGGCAGGTCCGTGCCGTTCGGCTCGATGCGCACGCGCACCGGCAGACGCTGCACGACCTTGACCCAATTGCCCGAAGCATTCTGAGGGGGAAGCAACGCGAACTCCGCCCCTGTCGCCGGGCTGATGCTCTCGACGCGCGCCTTCCACGTGACGTCCGGGTAGATATCGAGCACCACGGTCGCCTTCTGGCCGGGCCGCACGTGCGTCAGCTCGGTTTCCTTGAAGTTGGCCTCGACCCACGGCTCGGCATCGCTGACGATCGCGAAGAGCGGCGTCGCGGCGCGGATCTGCTCACCGGGCAGCAACTTGGCGTTGACCACGCGGCCGCTTACGGGCGCCACGATGCGCGTGCGCACGAGCTCGAGGCGGGCGCGGTCACGCTGGGCCAAACGCTCGCGGACCATTGCATGCTCTTCGGTCGGCTTGTCGGCCTGGCCGCCGAGCTGGGTCAGAATGCGCTGGATCTTCTGCTCGATCACCTGCACGCGGGCGTGGGCAACCGTGAGATTGCTCTCGGCTTCCTCGGCACGGAAGGCAAACCCGACGCCGCGGTCGCTGAGCTGCTTCTGGCGGCCGTGCTGCGCCTCGAAGAAGGCGATCCGGCTCTTGGCCTCGGAGAGCTCCATCTGCGCCTCGGCGTACTCGGCGCGGAAGCCGGCGACGCGCGAGCGCATCTGGTCGAGCTCGGCCTCGGCCTTGGCGAGCGCGATGGCATAATGCTCGGGATCGACCGTCAGCAGGACGTCGCCGGCCTTGACCTGCTGGTGCTCCCGCACGCGCACCTCGATGATGCGCCCGGGCACCTCGGACGAGACCTGGACGATGTCGGCCTTGACGTAGGCGTTCTCGGTCGAGACGTAGCGGCCGCTCCACAGCCACCATAGCCCCGCGCCCGCGACCAGGAGAAAGGGCACCACCACTAGGAGAATGGGGCGAGTCCAGCGCTTGGCTGCCATGGTCATACCGCTCGTGCTGAGGCCCCGACGTCGTCGTCGGGGTCTTCGATACCATCAATCTCTGAAAAATCGGCTCGCGGATCGGAAGCCGCGAGTGTCGTGAGCTGCGCCTTCACCTTATTCATGAGCGCGACGAGGCGTGCCTGCTCGGAGGGCGTCAGGCCGGCGAGCGCATCGCGAACAGTTGCATCCGCCAACGGCGCGATGGCCGCGTGCACCCGCCCGCCGAGCTCCGTGAGGTAGATTCTGTTGACGCGCCGGTCGCTTGGCTCGGCGCGCCGCTCGACCCAGCCCTTTTCCTCGAGGCGGTCGACAATCCGGCCGGCCGGCGCCTTCTCGATTTCCATCATGTCGGCGAGCTCGGACTGGCTCACACCTGGCCGCCGGTTGATGCGGGTGAGCGCCAGCCACTGCGCACGGGTCAGCCCGAGGCCCCGCACCCGCCGGGCGAAAACGGTACGGAGCAGCCGCGCCGTATCCGCCGTCAGCCAGCCGAATTGCAGATGGTCCCTTTCGGTCACCTTACGCCGCTCCCCAGGCCATATAGTAATCAGGGTTATTATCACCCGGGTCACAATCGTCAAGGAACGACCCGGCATATGAGCAATGCAGACCTTGCCGCTCACTTCAGCGCCGCGCAGGCTACCGAGGCGCCGGCGGGTCCTGCGTATGCTGCCAAAAGCCCAAGGGATGGTTTACACTTGGGCCAAGCTACAAACCTGAGGAGACGCCAATGGCCGATGCCGTCATCGTTTCGACCGCCCGCACGCCGATCGGGCGTGCCTACCGCGGCGCATTCAACAATCTGCACGGGGCGAGCCTCGGTGGCCACGTGGTTGCAGAGGCTGTGAAGCGCGCCGGTCTGGCACCGGAGGAGGTCGACGACGTGCTCATGGGATCCGCGATGCCCGAGGGTGCGACGGGCGGCAACATCGCCCGTCAGATCGCGATCCGTGCCGGGCTTCCCGTGTCGGTCGCCGGCGCCACTATCAATCGCTTCTGCTCGTCGGGCCTGCAAACGATCGCCATGGCCTCCCAGCGCGTGCGGTCGGACGGCGAGGGCATCTACGTCGCCGGCGGCCTCGAGTCGATCAGCCTCGTGCAGAACGAGAATGCCAACAAGTTCCGCACCCGCGACGAATGGCTTGTCGAGCACAAACCCGAGGTCTACTGGTCGATGATCCAGACGGCCGACAACGTCGCGAAGCGCTATGGCATCAGCCGCGAGTCGCAGGACGAGTACGCGCTCGAAAGTCAGCGCCGCACGGCTTCCGCCCAGCAGGCCGGCAAGTTCAACGACGAGATCGTGCCGCTGCCGGCCGAAAAGATCCTTTACGACAAGGAGGGCAAGGCCGTCGGCAAGGAAATGGTCACGCTGACGCGCGATGAAGGCAACCGACCCGACACGAACATGGAAGGCCTAGCGAAGCTGAAACCCGTCATGGGCGAAGGCAACTTCATCACGGCCGGCAATGCGAGCCAGCTCTCGGACGGCGCATCGGCGACCGTCGTCATGAGCGACAAGGAAGCGCAGAAGCGCGGACTGAAGCCGCTCGGCGTGTACCGGGGCTTCGAGGTCGTGGGTTGCGAGCCCGACGAGATGGGCATCGGCCCCGTGTTCGCCGTGCCGAAGCTCCTCAAGAAGCACGGCCTCAAGATCGAGGACATCGGCATCTGGGAGCTGAACGAAGCCTTCGCCGTACAGGTCATCTACTGCCGCGACAAGCTCGGCATTCCCTGGGAGCGGCTCAACGTCGATGGCGGCGCCGTCTCGATCGGGCACCCCTACGGCATGAGCGGCGCTCGGCTGACGGGACACGCGCTCATCGAAGGCAAGCGCCGCGGCGACAAGTATGCCGTCGTGACGATGTGCATCGGCGGCGGCCAGGGTGCAGCCGGTCTCTTCGAGATCGTCTGAGGTACACGATGGCGACGCCGTCCGCTCTCACCACGCCCGGCTACCTGCACCGCGGTCTCGACGAGCTCTTCCGCATGGCGCGCGAAGACCCTTTGACGCCCCGGTGCACACGCTTCTTCTTCGTGCGGCATGGTGAGACGGACGGCAATCACGCGCGCATCTTCCAGAGGGCCGATCAACCGCTCAATGCGCGCGGGCTTGCCCAGGCGGAAGCCGCATCCGAAGTGCTCAAAAGCGAGCGCATCGAGCGCATCGTTTCGAGTACCATGCCGCGTGCGTGGGTCACGGCGGAGATCCTCGGGCAGCCGCACAGTGTCGCCCCGGAACCCGAGGATGGTCTGCGCGAGCGCTGGTTCGGCGATCTCGTCGGTAAATCCTCGGCAGATCACGACTGGCGCGATGCTCCGCCGAACGGCGAGGCACTGGATTTCTTCGTCCGGCGCGCGCGCCAAGGCATCGAGCGTGCCTTGAGCCTTGCCGACACGCGGCATTCGACGCTGGTCGCGCACGGCGGCATCCTCTATGTGCTCGGACCGACGCTCGGCATCGACCTCGAGACCCATCATCTCGCCAATGCGACGCCGTTGCTCTTCGAGCGCAACGGCACCACGTGGCGCGCGCGGCGGCTCGCCGACATCGGCGGCGCCAGCGACAACGTCTCGTGAGACCAGGAATAATAAGGACAACAAGCCATGGACATCACCGGCGAGTACACGATCAATGCGCCCCGCGAGGTGGTCTGGCACGCGCTCAATGATCCCGAGGTGCTGAAGCGCACCATTCCCGGCTGCAAGGAGCTGGAGCAACGCTCGCCGACCGATCTCGCGGCCAAGGTCGCTCTCAAGATCGGCCCCATCTCGGCGACCTTCAACGGCAACGTGACGCTCGAGAACCTCGAGCCGCCGGCCTCCTATGACATCGTCGGCCAGGGGCAGGGAGGTGCCGCGGGCTTCGCCAAGGGTCGCGCGCGCGTTGAGCTGACCGAGATCGACGCCGATACGACGAAGCTCGCCTACACGGCCAAGGCCGAGGTTGGCGGCAAGCTCGCCACGCTCGGCGGCCGGCTCATACAGGCGACATCCAAGAAACTCGCAGACGAGTTCTTCGGCAGCTTCGTCAAGGAGCTGAACGGCGAGAGCCAGGAGAGCGCAGCGCCCGAGGAGAAGAAGAGCCGCTGGACGAAGTGGCTGCGGCGCGGCTGAGCCTCCACACGCGCCGGGCCTTCACCCCATCCCGCGCACCGCCCATACCTCGCACCACAAAGTGCGGGAGCGAGCCATGAACCCCGACGCGCCCATCACTGACGATGAAATCCGCGCGCTGTTCGCGCCGCTCTGTGCCGCGCCGATGGCTGTTGCGGTTTCCGGCGGCGCCGACAGCATGGCACTGATGCACCTTGCGCGGCGTGCGCTCGACCTTATGCCGCTGCAGCTCAAGTCCATGGAGCAGCCGGGTCGTCCGCGCCTTCTTGTACTCACGGTAGATCACGGACTGCGGCCGGACTCGGCTGAGGATGCCGCCTGGGTTGCATCTCAGGCCGAAGCCACGGGCCTTTCCTGTCGGGTGCTGCAGTGGACAGGTGCGAAACCCACGCAGGGCATCCAGGCCGCCGCACGTGCGGCACGCTACCGGCTGATGCACGAGGCGCTTGTCGAGGAGGCGCGGTCGTACGAGGGACTGGAGCGCAAGCTGCTCACGGCGCACCACTATGAGGATCAGGCCGAGACCTTTCTCATGCGTCTCGCGCGTGGCAGCGGCATCGACGGCCTGAGCGCAATGCAGAGCATGGCGCTGGTCTCGACCGCGCCGATGTCCGAAGGCGCGAACAGCGCACACCTCACTGTCCACAGGCCGCTGCTCGACCTTCCGAAGTCGCGCCTGATCAGCTCTCTGCGCGAAGCCGGCCTCACGTGGCGTGAGGACCCGAGCAATGCGCGGGAGGATTTCGAGCGCGTGCGTGTGCGCAAGGCACTGGCATCACTATTGGAGCTCGGCATTACCAGCGAGGCGATCGCGCGCAGCGCACGGCGGCTCTCACGCGCACGCTCGGCTGTCGTGCGTCAGGCGCAGGAAATCGCGGATCAAAGCGTGGACTGGCACAGCGGCCAATTCGGCTCGATCGCGCTCGATGCGCTCAATAATCTTTCAGAGGAGATCGCGATCCGTATTCTCGCGCAGGTGATCGCGGCCTACGGTGGCGAGGCAACCGCCCCGCGCCTCTCCGAGATCGAGGCTCTGGCCGAGCGCATCCGCGCAACGTCCGAACGTGTGTGGCCGGCGCGCGCGGCAACGCTCGGCGGATGCCGGCTCGACTGGCGCCCGGGCGGACATCTGCGAGTGTGGAGAGAAAAAGGTCGTGCAGGTCTTCCTGCATTGGCGATCGCGCCCGGCACAAGGTCGGCCGTCTGGGATCGCCGCTTCGAGATCAGCGCATTGCCGGAGCTGGACGGCCCACTCGAGATCCGGCCGCTCGATGCCGCGACATGGCGGAAACTGAAAACGGAGCTGCCGATCCTCGGCAAACTCCGTCTGCCCCCCGGCGCCGCATTGACGTTGCCCGGATGCTGGAGCGGCGGAAAGCTTCTGGCGGTGCCGGGCCTGCCGGCTCCGTCGTCAGCGCTTGTCCGCGCCCGATTCTTTGCCGGACGCGAATGAACCCTCGTCTGGGGCCTCGCGTCCGGTATCGGCGCCTGCCGTTACTCGAAGTGCTTCTCGAAGGCCTTCGAGGCGGCCAAGCCGTGCTCGACGCCGCTCATGCGGAGACGCTCGTACTCGCGCCAAGCCGCGAGGCCGGCGTTCATCGCGTGCATGAATTCCTTAACGCGCTTGAAGAAGCTCGGCTTGTCGGCCTCGGCCGGCATGAAATTCAGAGCGCTATCGTAGGCCTTGGTGCTCATGATCTCTGTCCTTTGCTCATCTCTTGGCCGCACCTGTTTCCGGCACGTGCTCTGGTATGCCATATACCGCGGATTGTGCGTCGCAACAAGAATGGTGCGCCGCGACGCCGCTATGCATTTTTGCATAGCGCGCGAAATGCGGTCGTAACTGCAGCGTTTTCCGCGGTGCCGGCCGATCCCAACGGCCCTTGATCGGGTCGCGGCTTTCATGATCCGATGAACACCGCTGAACGCCCCCTCCGGGGCATCCCAAACAAATCAAGCAGGAGAGGAACGCCGGCATGGCAACGAACAAGGTCGCGATCATCACCGGCGGCGGCACCGGTATCGGACGGGCCGCGGCGCTTCACCTCCAGGCGGATGGCTGGGACGTCGCCGTGGTGGGCCGGCGCAAGGCCGAGCTCGACGGAACGGTGGCGCTCGCCAAGGCGGGGGGCGGCCGCATACTGGCAGTTCCCGCCGACGTCACCAAGCAGGCGGACGTGAAGCGCGTCTTCGCCGAGACGATAAAGACCTTCGGCCGGCTGGACTTCCTGTTCAACAATGCCGGCAAAGGCCTCCCCGCAGGCCCCATGGAGGACATCAAGATCGAAGACTGGCAGGGCGTGGTCGATCTGAACCTCAGCGCGTGCTTCATGTGTGCGCAGGAGGCCATCCGCCAATTCAAGAAGCAGTCGCCGCAAGGCGGACGCATCGTCAACAACGGCTCCATCTCGGCGCACACACCGCGGCCGATGTCGGTCGCCTACACCGCGACGAAGCACGCCATCACAGGCCTCACAAAGTGCATCGCGCTCGACGGGCGACCCTTCAATATCGCCTGCGGCCAGCTCGATATCGGCAACGCCGACACGGCCATGGGCGGACGCATGAAGGCGGGCGTGCCTCAGCCGCGGGGCGACATCATGCCCGAGCCCGTGATGGACGTGGATCATTGCGGCTCGGCGATCCGCTACATGGCCAGTCTGCCGCTCGACACCAACGTGCTGACCATGACCATCAAGGCATCCGCCATGCCGTTCGAGGGGCGCGGCTAGGCTTTCGCCTGTTCATTCGCCGCGAGTGCTCCGGTATCCCCTCTCCCCGCAGGCGGGGAGAGGGTCAGCGTGAGAGGCGGCGACATACGCTAACGTTGGGCCTGTGGCCGCCCCTCATCCCGACCTTCTCCCCGTAAGAACGGGGAGAAGGGGAAAGGCGCACCTGCACTGAAAGCGCGAAGCTGCGTCACGCCGCGCGCGCATCCTCGCGGATCATGGCGGCTCCCTTCTCGGCGATCATGATCGTCGGCGCGTTCGTGTTGCCGGTCGTGACGATCGGCATGATCGACGCATCGATGACACGCAGCCCCGCGAGGCCGCGCACGCGAAGGCGCGAGTCGACGACGGCCTGCGGATCCTCACCCATGCGGCATGTACCAACGGGATGGTAGAGCGTACCGCCGACCCTGCGCGCGAACGCCGCCAACTCGTCATCCGTCGCGACATCACGCCCCGGCACGAGCTCGCCGACGACATAAGGCGCGAAGGACGGCGCGGCAAAGATGCGCCGCGCGTACTTGAGGCCGGCGACCGACACTGCGAGATCATTCTCGACTGCGAGGTAGTTTGGTCGGATGGCGGGGCGCGCGAGCGGATCGGGCGAGGTCGCCATGATCGTGCCACGGCTCTCGGGCCGCGCGACCGAAACGGCGATCGTCATACCGGGCTTGCGTTCGAGCGTGCCGAATTTCTGCTCGTCGTAGCTCGCGGGCGAGAAGAGAAGCTGAATGTCGGGACTCGCGAGGCCTTCGCGGCTCCGGCAGAACACCTGCGCACTCGAGACGCCGAAGGTCAGCGCGCCGCGCCCTGTCGTGATCCAGCGTACAACCTCGCCTGCAAGGCGCACGCCGCGCGCGAGCTGGTTGATCGACACCGCATCGCGCACGCGCTGGGAGAGGCGGACGGCATAGTGGTCCGAGAGAGTGGCGCCGACGCCGGGGAGGTCGTGGCGTACCTCGACGCCGATCGACTTCAGGTGCGCCGCCGGTCCGATGCCGGAAACCTGCAGGAGATGCGGTGAGTTGATCGTGCCGCCGGAGACGATGACCTCGCGACGCGCGCGCACGGTGCGATCCCTGCTACCCTGGCGGAACCTGACGCCCGTGACGCGCCGGCCATCGAGGACGAGGCCTGTTGCCTGCGCGTTCGTTTCGATCCTGAGGTTCTCGCGCCCGCGTGCTTCGGCAAGAAAGGTCTGCGCCGTCGAACCACGGAAGCGTCCGTTCCGCGACATCTGCGAGTAGCCGACGCCCTCCATCTGCGCGCCGCTCAAGTCCCGTGTGAAGGGGAAGCCCGCTTCCTGCGCGGCCTTAACGAACAGATGGGTGAGCGGCAGGATCGTGCGATAGTCCTCGATAAGCAGCGGGCCGCTCTTGCCGCGATGGGCGCTGTCGCCGGGCGCATAGCGCTCGATGCTCTTGAAGTACGGAAGCACGTCCTCGTAGGACCAGCCACGACAGCCTGCCTGTGCCCAGCCGTCATAGTCCGCGGAGTTGCCGCGCACGAACAACATGCCGTTGATCGAACTCGAGCCGCCGAGCACGCGGCCACGTGGCCAGTGGATCGGGCGATTGCCGGTCGCGGCCTCCGGCTCGCTCTTGTACATCCAGTTGACGCGCGGGTTGTAGAGGAGGTTCAGGACGCCGGCCGGAATGTGGATCATCGGATGCCAGTCACGCGGGCCTGCTTCGAGCAGCACGGCGCGAGCGCCATCGGCACTCAGGCGATTGGCCAGCACGCAACCCGCCGATCCCGCGCCGACGACGACATAGTCGGCCTCATCCTCGGCCATGGCCGCTTCCTCCTGCTCCATCCGGTCGTGATAGCGCGGAGTATGCAGCGGCGGCCGGGGACGGAAAAGGCGCCCGTTGACGCGCGTTGCGGGTGTCGCAGCCGGCGCTACGGCGCAAGCAGGGATCTACCCGACGAAAAGCGTCGGGCGTTCGCCGTTGCGCAAGCGATGGAGGCGCCAGATGTCGTCGCTCGATGCGCCGATATCGCGGAGCAGGAAATCATCGAGCTCGCGCAAGACACTGACGCGGTCGCCGGCAATGAAGCGACGCAGCATCGCGCGTGGATTGCCGGCCGGGCGATCGGACGTGGCATGGTCGCTCGAAGCTGGCGATTCGGCGAAATCTGCAGGTGAGGGCATGATCAATCTCTGAAAAGGTGCCGCCGCGGCATCGGAATGCCGTCGGAGACCAGAAGCGGCCGGCAGTATCGTGCGCCGGCTGCTAATCTCGTGGCGACAACGGTGTCTGGCGCGACTTAGCTCCAGTAGACCGCCTGCACGTAGTGCTTCTCGCGAAGCCGCTCGATGTGGTCGCTCGTGAACCCGAGGTCCTGGAGGCGATCGTCGCTGAGCTTCGCCAGATAGGACTGCACCTCGACTTCGGCGCGCTTGGCGCGCGCGGCGACGAGCTTCTCGATGAACCGGGTCAGGAAACCGGCCTTTGTGCCGGGTTCAGTATGGGCGGCTTCCGCAGTGAAGCCGACCGGCGTGGTCGTTGTGGCCATGATCGCTCTCATCTCTGTCAGTTGTCGCGCTTACGTACGGCTTTTTTTGTATGGCTTGCAGCACCTTGAGCCTCTAGCGCGGGCTTTTTGTGCGCTGCAGTATGAGGAACATAGTGAGTCCCCCGCTTACGTGGTACCCCCCACTTCCAGGCATAGTCATGCATAAAATGCATGGGTTTAATATATTTGTTACAACGGGTTATATTTCTGACGCAAATCCTGCGAGGCGCATTTAACTGCCGGATTGCACGCCGATCAGGCGCCGTCTACTAAGGTGAGCATGTTCCAGGACTTTTCCTCGTCCGCGGATCCGGCACTGGGAGCAGGCCGGGTGGCGCGCTTGCGTGCGCGGCTCGCTTCGCTCGGCGTCGATGCGGTGCTCGTGCCGCGCTCCGATGAGCATATGGGCGAGTATGTACCTCCTTCGGCAGAGCGTCTCGGGTGGCTCACGGGCTTCACCGGCTCGGCCGGGCTCGCGATCATTGCCACGCGAAAGGCCGCACTCTTCGTCGACGGTCGCTACACGGTGCAGGCCGCCGATCAGGTCGACACGTCGATCTTCGAGATCGTGCAGATCCCCGAGAGCGAGCCGCGCCAATGGCTTGCCGAGAACCTGCCCAAGGGCGCCCGCATCGGCTTCGATCCCTGGCTGCACACGCGCGCCACCATGGCCCGGCTCGAGGAAGGGCTCGCCAAGACTGGCCTTGTACTGAAGGCCCTGCCGCGCAATCCCGTGGATCTCATCTGGGGCACCGAGCGTCCCGCGCCGCCCAAAGGCCCCCTGGCCGTGCAGCCTCTCGAATGGGCCGGCGTCGCTGCAGCCGACAAGATCAAGACCCTTCAGAAGCAGCTCCGTGCGGCCGGCGAGGATGCGGTCGTGCTGACGCTCCCGGATTCGATCGCTTGGCTCTTCAATGTCCGCGGCTCGGATGTGAAGCACAACCCGACGCCGCTCGCGTTCGCGGTTGTACCTGCCAGCGGCAAGTCCGAGTTGTTTATCGACAAAGCGAAGATCGGTCCCGAAGTCCGCAAGCACCTGAGCGCCGTGGCGCATATTCGTGCGCCGGAAGCCCTCTCCGACCGGCTCGGCACGCTGCGCATCGAGAAGAAGCGCGTGCGCCTCGACACGGCGACGGCCGCGATGTGGATCTGGCAACGGCTCGGCGGCTCGCGCGGCCATATCAGCGATGCGGCCGACCCCTGCATTCTTCCCAAGGCGCGCAAGAACGAGGCCGAGATCCGCGGCGCGCGCATCGCCCACGAGCGCGACGCCATCGCGGTCACGCGCTTCCTTGCCTGGCTCGACCGCGAAGCCCCGCGCGGCGACCTCGACGAGATCACAGCCGTGCGCACGCTCGAGGCCATGCGCGCCGAGACGCAGGCGCTGAAGGAGATCAGTTTCGACACGATCTCCGGCTCCGGCCCCAATGGTGCAATCGTGCACTATCGCGTGACCGAAGCCACGAACCGCAAGCTCCGCGCAGGCGAGCTCTTCCTCATCGACTCGGGCGCCCAGTACATCGACGGCACGACCGACATCACACGCACGGTTGCAATCGGCGCGCCGACGGCGGAAATGCGCGATCGCTTCACGCGCGTGCTCAAGGGACACATCGCCATCTCCGAGCTGCGTTTCCCTGCGGGAACGACCGGCGCACACATCGACGTCCTCGCGCGCCACGCGCTCTGGCAGGCCGGCTTCGATTTCGACCACGGCACGGGCCATGGCGTCGGAAGCTACCTTTCGGTGCACGAGGGGCCGCAGTCCATCTCAAAGCGCGGCCATGTCGTGCTCGAGCCGGGGATGATTCTCTCGAACGAGCCCGGCTACTACAAGACCGGTGCCTATGGAATCCGCATCGAGAACCTGCTGCTCGTTCAACCGCCGGCGGCCATCCCTGGCGGGGATCGCGAGATGCTCGGCTTCGAGACCTTGACGCTCGTGCCGATCGATCGCCGCCTTATAGAGGCGAAGCTATTGAGCGCGGGCGATCTCCAATGGATCAACGCCTATCATAAGCGCGTCGCGGTGGTGATCGGGCCGCATCTCAACGAGGCGGACCGCGCGTGGCTGACACAGGCAACAGCCGCGATCGCGGAGTAGCCCTATCGTCCCCTCTCGCCGCGTGCGGGTAGAGGGTGAACTCTCGAGATCACACGCGATCACAATCCACTTGGCAAGCCAGCCCCGAGACGAACCGCCGCTTCTGCGCGCACCGAACACACGATAATATCCGCTCCCCATGACCATCTGGCAGCGATTTCCGAATGTGGCGGCGGGGCTGGCGAAGGCCGGCTCGGTCATTTCCTATTTGCGCGGGCTCGCGGCCGGCAGCCGGCAGGCCGATCCGCGCAACACGATCGCCTTCACGATCGGGCTCATTGCGCTCTCCGCGAAGATGGCAAAGTCCGACGGCGTCGTAACCTCGGACGAGGTAGATGCCTTCTCGCGGCTGATGCACGTGCCAGCGGAGGAGACCGCGCGCGTGCGGCAGGTGTTCGATCTCGCCAAGCAGGATGTCGCCGGCTACGACACTTACGCGCGCCAGCTCGCCGAGCTGCTCGCGGGTGAGCGCGCGGTTCTGCTCCAGGTGCTCGAGGGCCTGTTCGTGGTTGCCGCCGCCGATGGCGTGCTGCACGAGCGCGAGGAAAGCTATCTGCGCTCCGTCGCCGACATCTTCGGCATCTCGCCGAGCGATTTCGGCTATGTCCGCGCGCTTTTCGTGCGCGATTCTGCCAATCCCTACGAGATCCTCGGCCTCTCCCCCTCCGCGAGCGACGCCGAGATCAAGGCGCGCCATCGCAAGCTCGTCGTGCAGAACCATCCGGACAGGCTCTCGGGACGCGGCGAAGGCATCGACCTCATCGAGGCCGCCAACCGCAAGCTCGCCGCCATCAATTCGGCCTTCGATACCCTGCGCAAGGAGCGCGGCTTCTGATGGACCGCGCCTGCTCGCCGCTGGTCCATGTGCTTCATCCCTCGCCCAATTTCGAGCCGCGCCGCGGCAAGACGCAGGCTGACATGCTCATCCTGCATTATACGGGCATGATGAGCGCGCCCCGTGCCATCGCGTGGCTCGCCACGCCCGCGTCGAAAGTGTCCAGCCACTACGTCATCGACGAGCAAGGCATCATCACGCAGATGGTGCCTGAGAGCGCGCGGGCATGGCACGCCGGTGTCGGCTGCTGGGCCGGCGAGACCGACATCAACTCCGCCTCGATCGGTATCGAGATCCAGAATCCCGGGCACGATCTCGGCTACCCCGAGTTCGGCGAGGCGCAGATGAAGGCCGTTATCGCACTGTCCCAGGACATCGTTGCCCGCAACGCCATTCCGGCAACGCGCGTGCTCGCGCACTCGGACGTCTCGCCCGGCCGCAAGATCGACCCTGGCGAGAAGTTCGACTGGGCGGGGCTCCACGCCTGCGGCGTCGGGCACTGGGTTGCGCCGGCACCGCTCGACGAGAGCGAGATCGGATTTGGAGCCGGCGATTGCCATCCCATGATTGCGAAGGCCACGTCGCTACTCGCCGCGTACGGCTACGGCATTCAGCCAAGCGATACGCTCGACGCCAAGGGCGCCGCCGTCGTGCGCTCCTTCCAGCTCCACTTCCGCCCCGCCCGGCCCGATGGCCGCGTCGACCGCTCGACAATCGCGACACTCGAGGCATTGCTCGCGGCGGCTTAGGTCGCGCCTGCGGCGCGAACAGGGCTTCAGCCCTGTACCCGCCCGGGGGACACCCCCGGAGCCCCCGTCTTTTTGAGATTTGGAGCACGCCGCAAACGCGACAGGTCCCTTCTCCCCGTCTTTACGGGGAGAAGGTTAGGATGAGGGGCGGCGGCATACGCCGACGTCGCGTAAGTTCCCGCCCCTCACCCTAACCCTCTCCCGCGTGCGGGGGAGAGGGGATCGTGGCGCGATTTGCCCGCCGCGCCCGCATCCGCTACAAGGCGGCCCAATCCCCACATTCTCCGCGACGAGGATCCGCCGCCGATGGCCAACCCGCAATTCGTCTATCACATGCACCGCCTCTCGAAGACCTATCCGGGCGGCAAGCAGGTGTTGAAGGACATCAGTCTCTCCTTCTACCCAGGCGCCAAGATCGGCGTGGTCGGCCTCAACGGCGCGGGCAAGTCCACGCTCTTGAAGATCATGGCCGGCCAGCTCGAGGACTTCGTGGGTGAAGCCTGGGCCGCGGAAGGGATCAGCGTCGGCTATCTGCCGCAGGAGCCGGAGCTCGATCCGGAGAAGGACGTGCTCGGCAATGCCATGGAGGGGGTCGCCGAGAAGAAGGCAATCGTTGACCGCTATAACGAGATCGCGGCCAACTACTCGGAAGAGACCGCCGACGAGATGACGGCGCTGCAGGATCAGATCGACGCGCAGAACCTGTGGGATCTCGACGCGCAGGTAGAGCAGGCCCTCGATGCGCTGCGCTGCCCACCCGGCGACGCCGACGTGACGAAGCTTTCCGGCGGCGAGAAGCGCCGCGTCGCACTGACGAAGCTTCTGCTGTCGAAGCCCGATATCCTGCTGCTCGACGAGCCGACCAACCATCTCGATGCCGAAAGCGTCGCATGGCTCGAGCGCTTCCTCAAGGAATACGCGGGTTGCGTGATCCTCGTCACGCACGACCGTTACTTCCTCGACAACATCACAGAATGGACGCTCGAGCTCGATCGAGGCCAGGGCGTGCCTTACAAAGGCAACTACTCGAGCTGGCTCGAGCAGAAGGCAAAGCGCCTCGAGGTGGAAAAGGGCCAGGAGGAAGGGCGCCAGCGCGCGCTCAAGCGCGAGCTTGAATGGATCCAGGCCTCGCCCAAAGCACGCCAGGCCAAGTCCAAGGCGCGTATCCAGGCCTACGAGAAGCTCGCCGAGGAAGCCGGGCGCGAGGACGTCGGCCGCGCGACGATCCAGATCGCACAGGGCCCGCGCCTCGGCGACATGGTCGTCGAGACGGAGGGCCTCGGCAAAGCGTTCGGCGACCGACTGCTGATCGACGATCTCTCGTTCAAGCTGCCGCCGGGCGGCATCGTCGGCGTGATCGGGCCCAACGGCGCCGGCAAGACGACGCTGTTCAAGATGCTGGTGGGACAGGAGAAGCCGGACAAGGGCGCGATCCGCGTCGGTGACACGGTGAAGATCTCCTACGTCGATCAGTCGCGCAGCCACCTCGATGACAAGAAGACCGTCTGGGAGGAGATTTCGGGCGGCCTCGACCAGATCAATCTCGGCGGAAAGCGCGAGGTGAACTCGCGCGCCTACTGCGGCTGGTTCAACTTCAAGGGCGCCGACCAGCAGAAGAAGGTCGGCCTGCTCTCGGGCGGCGAGCGCAACCGCGTGCATCTCGCGAAGCTGCTCAAGGAAGGCGGCAACCTGCTGCTCCTCGACGAGCCGACCAACGACCTCGACACCGAGACGCTGTCGGCGCTCGAAGCGGCACTGGAAGACTTCGCCGGCTGCGCCGTGGTCATCTCGCACGATCGCTTCTTCCTCGACCGCATCGCGACCCACATCCTCGCCTTCGAGGGCGACAGCCACGTCGAGTGGTTCGAGGGCAATTTCGCGGACTACGAGGAGGACAAGAAGCGCCGCCTCGGCGACGCCGCGATCGAGCCACACCGCATCAAGTTCAAGCGGTTTGAGCGCTGAGCCGTCCGGAACACTCTTCTGCGCTACGCGTTGAAGCTCCGAGTGCCTTGTTGTGGCCATTCCGGCGCAGAAGGCCAGACGCTAAATGCAGGGGCTTTCACATGCGCACTCCCGCACTTGCGGGCGCAATTGCACTTGCGCTCGCGACCGTACCCACCCTCGTCCTGAGCCAGGAACAGCGAAAGGATGGCGGCGACAGCACGGTAAAGGGGCAGTCCCAGCGCCCCGCCGAGCCGAAGCAGGCCGAGCCCGAAAGCTCATCGCACAACGCCGAGAAGCCGAAGGCCAAAAAGCCGGCCGCTCAACCTCCCGCATCGCCTCAACCGCCATCAGCACCGCCGAAGAAAAGCGAGCGCAATTGAGCGCGCGCGCTCGATCGACGGACTCCTAGTCGACAATGAAGAGCTTTGCGCCGGTTTTGGTGGACGAACGATGCGCCGCATCGCCAAAGTTTGAGACTTGATAGCTCATGCCTGGGCCGAGGATGAAGCGGCGACCATCGCGCAGCTCCGTCTCGAGCTCGCCTTCGAGCACATAGAGAATGTGCCCCCTATCGCACCAATGATCGGCAAGATAGCCGGGCGTATACTCGACTTGCCGAATTCGGACGTCTCCCATCATGAGCGTTCGCCAGATCGCCGTCCCCGTTTCGCCCGAATGCTCGCTCGCAGGAACCTTGGTCCAATCGGTGATCGTGAAAGGAAGAGCGGGGAGATCCATCGGGGTCCCTGGCCAATCTTAGCTACGGCTTTTCGGCGTGACCGAGCGAACGTTCGGGCGCGATGCGATCGCGCGTGAGAGCTGTGATGCGCCGGGACAAGCCGGACAGAGCGCCGACCAGCATACGCGTCCACTCCGTGAATGGCCATAGCAGGAGTTTCACGACGTCGTTCTCAGGAACGCCCTCGGCACCCAGCCGCTCCTCGCATTTGCCGGGATTGTAGTAGGTGCCGAACATCCAGTCGAAGAGCGGACAGACGTTGGCGAGATTTTTTCCGTAGGCCTCCGGCACGTCGGCATGGTGCCAGCGGTGGAAGCGCGGGGATGCCACCAGGAGCCGAAACGGTCCGTGCTCCCAGTCGACGTTCACATGGACGTAGATGTTGTGCAGCGCGAGCACGATGGCGCCGATGCCGATGGCATCCGCCGGCAGGCCGAGCCACGTCAGCATCAGGACATAGGAGCTCCACATCACCACGGGTTCGAACAGGTGGACGCGGTAGGAGGTAAGCCCGGTCACTTCCGACTCGGAATGATGAATGGCATGCACCGGCCAGAACAGGCGCAAGTGCATCAGCCGATGGTTCCAATAGTTGGCGAAGTCGTGGGCCACGATTGCAAAGATGCACACGAGCCACGTCGGCGTGTGGCCCCAGAACTCTGTCGGGATGGTCGGGATGTTGGCGAGCTTGTAGAGCGCCTTGACCTCCTCGGCCATCACCCAGACCACGGGCGCCAGGAGAAAGTTGACATGGAAAATCGTCAGCGTGGCGAATGCGCCATTGATGGCACGCCTCGACCAGGAGAGCCGCCACCCGCGCAACGCAAGGTCGATGACGAGCAGCAAGCATAGGAACGCGATGCCTGCCACCATGTGCGGCGCGACGATCATGTCGGTCCATGCAACGCCACGCTTGGCAAAGTAGTCGAGGAACATGGCGCCCCACAGAAATCACCCGGATGATCCAATCTGGCCAAGTCGAGTTAATTTCGAGCGAACGTTGTCCGGGGTTGCATAAGCGTCGTCAGTAACGATCGCGAAACCACGATCGTCCGCTGCCATCCGGGCAACCCGGGTCGGGTTTCACGTGCGGATTGCAATGTTGGTGGCGCCTCACACCTGCCCAAATTCCCCGCCCATTCTCGGCCTACGCACTGGGTATTGGGGGAAGCGATTATGGCATTGGCGCCACGAGGGTCGAGCGATGCAGGCGATGTCGCCGTCAATGCCGTCATCAAGCGTGACGGCGGGAGGATTGCGACGTTCGTCGCGCTTATTGCGCTCGCGTTCTCGGCGTACAGCCTCTGGGAGACGTCGCTCAAGCAGCCGGACGTACGCATTTTCGTGCCACCCGTCATTCAGTTCTCGGCGCCGTACAATAACTCGAACTTCGAGGTGATCGCGATCCCGGTGACGTTCGCCAATGAGGGTGCACGCACGGGCACGGTGCTCTCCATGGAGCTCGCGGTCACCGACCCGCGCTCGAGCCAGACGAAGCTCTTCTATGCCGCCGACTTCGGTCGCTGGACCATGGAGAAGACGCGCGCCCAGGCGTACCAACCGTTCGCGCCGCTCTCGCTCGCCGGGCGCACCTCGCGCACGGAAACGGTGCTGTTCTACACGCGCGGTGATGACCAGAAGCCACCCCAGATCATCGAGAAGACCGGCCCCTATCAGTTCAGGCTGACGCTCGAGCAGGCGGTGGCCGATGATCTCGGGATCGTGGACCGGTGGCTGGCCTCCGGTCCGGTATCGGTGAGTTTCGAGCGCGAGTTGCGCTTCTATGATGCGCGCGCCTTCAATAACGGCACGCTGCCGCTCTATGCCAACGACTGGCGCTCGACGCAAGGCGGGCCGAGCACTATCGCGAAGGAGTGAGTGCGATCCATCATGTCACGAGCGAAATCAGCGTCGTCTGCTCGAGCGTGTCGCCGAACCACGCGGTGATCGCGGCTTCTCGCTTGCCGATGAAAGTGGGTTTGCCGTCCCTCAGCACCATCGGGACATCATGCCCCGGCACGACGAGCGTGTTCGGCTTCCTCTTCCAGAGCTTCCACATGAGCTCGATCGAGGCGCGCGTGACGGCCGGATCGTACGTCATGTCAGCTTCGAACGTGGTCAGCTCGACGCGGTTCTTGGCGGCATCGCCGGTGAAGATGACGTCGCGCTCGGCCCCCTCGATCATGAAGATGAGGTGGCCCGGCGTGTGGCCCGGTGCATGATGGCTGACGATGCCCGGCAGGACCTCGCTACCCGACGCCACGCGCACGAGCTGCGGCGAGCCGGCGAGCTCGCGCACATAAAGCTCCGGCACCGGCGACGTTCCCCATGGCTCCTTCAATGACCATTCGAGCTCGCCTGCACCGATGTGCACGCGTGCCTTCGGGAACATGACCCAGTTCACCGAGTGATCGTGATGCGAGTGTGTCAGGATCACATCCGTCACGTCGCCGGGCGCAAGGCCATGCACCGCTAGCTGTTTCTGTATGAGCGATCGCTGATTGAACGAGCCTACATCGACGAGAGCGACGCGACCCTCCCCACGCAGGAGCGCGATCGTGCTCCAGCCGAGACTGCCGTGGCAGACGGACTTCCCCGGATAACCGGTGATAAGAATGTCGAGGTTGTAGGACCCGAATTTCATGCGCGCGCTCCGCCCCTACTGCGTCAGCACAATCTTGCCGAAATGCTCGTTCGCCTTCATGTGCGCGAGGGCCTCGGCAGCCTGTTCGAGCGGATAGGTCTTGTCGATCGGCAGCGCGAGCTTGCCGGTTTCGACGGCATCCCAGAGATCGACGCGCATGAGGCGGTTGATCTCGCGCACTTCCTCGACCGAACGCGTGCGGAAGGTGACGCCGATGTAGTCGATCCGCTTCGCGGCATGGAGATCGAAGTCGAACTCACCCGTGAAGCCGCCAAGGCGGCCAACGTTGACGATGCGGCCCAGCACCTTCGCAGCCTTGAGATTGCCGTTGGCGACGGGGGCGGAAATCTGATCGACGATGACATCGACACCCTTGCCCTCGGTGGCCTTGATGACCGCATCGGGCCACGTGGCATCCGTGGTGTCGATCGCGATATCGGCGCCGAATTCCTTGAGGCGCGCACGCCTGCCGGGATTCGTCGATGAGCCGAGCACGAGGCTCGCGCCCATATGCTTTGCGATCTGCAGGCCCATGAGCCCGACGCCCGAGCTTGCGCCTTGAATGAGAATGCTCTCACCCTTCCTCAATCGCCCCGCGGTCACGACGGCATTGTGCATCGTCTGCAAGGCGACCGGGAGAGTCGCCGCCTGGGTGAAGGTCATGTTGTTTGCGGGGATCCTGGCGACCCGACCGTAGTCGGTCACGGCGTACTCGGCATAGCCCGCATTGCCCGAGCACATGACGCGATCGCCCGGCTTGATGCCGCTCACCTGGCTGCCGACCTCGACGACCTCACCGGCGAACTCCAGGCCGAGAATGGCACCGGCACCGCCATGGGCGCCATGCGGCCGCCCAGCAGCCATGATGAGATCGGCACGGTTGAGCCCGCTCGCGCGCACCCGGACCAGCACCTGCGTCGGCCCGGGCGTGGGCTTCGGCACCTCGCGTACTTCGACGCCCGATGCGCCGACGACTACAGCCTTCATCATGTCGCTTCCTCCGCGATCCGTCTTTGCCGCCTTATCGGTCTGGGCATGATGATACCCGATTGGCGGCGCGCGTTAAGGCCTGGCGCGGAAATGCACGGTACGTTCGCGGAGCTTCTGGCCGGCGGACAGCGGAAGTCAACGCTGCGTATGCCACCACGTATCGACGTTGAAGCCGAACAGCGTCGGGCGGGGGGCGGGCTCGAGATAAGACCAGTAGCCGACCCATTGCCGACGCGCGTGAAAAAGCGGAATGACGTAGTCGCCCGAGACGAGCGCCCGGTCGAGCGCCCGCACCGCGGCTTCAAAATCCTCCCTCTCCTCGGCCTTGAGCAGGGCCTCGATCATCGCATCGACGGCCGGGTTCTTGACGCCCGGATAGTTGAGCGAGCGCTCGATGTCGGCAGCAGCACTCCCCCACCGATTGACCTGCTCGTTGCCGGGCGAGAGCGAGGCCGGCCAGTTCGCCTGTATGATATCGAAGTCGAAGGTGCGCAGCCGCTCCTGGTACTGGGAGCTGTCCACCTGTCGGACCTGCACGTCGATGCCGATCCGCTTCAGCGTGCTGGTGAAGCTCAGCATGAGGCGCTCCTGCGCCCGCGTCGCAGCGAGGATCTCGAAGGCGAGCGGCCGCCCGTCCGCCGCCTGCATGCGCCCGCGCTGGAGAGAGAAGCCGGCCTCCTTGAGAAGCGCGATGCCGCGCGAGAGGTTCTCGCGATTGTGGCCGGAACCGTCGCTCACGGGGAGCCGCCACGTGCCGTCGAGGACGTCCGGCTTGATCAACCCGGCAAAAGATGCGAGCAGCGCACGCTCGCGCGCATCTGCCGGCCGCCCCGTCGAGGCGAGCGTCGAGCGCTCGAAGTAGCTCTGCGTGCGCGTGAAGCCGCCGTGATAGAGATTGCGGTTGATCCACTCGAAATCGAACATCTGGATCAACGCCCGGCGCACGCGCTCGTCGTTGAAGGGCCAGCGTCGCGTGTTGAACGCGAACGCCGCCATGCCCGCAGGCACGCCGACGTCGAACTCGGCGATCTTCATGCGGCCTTCGCCGACCGCGGGGAGGGCGCGGCCCTCGGCCCAGCGCGCAGGGTCCTCCTCCGGGCGCAGCGAGATCTGCCCGGCCTTGAAAGCCTCGAACAGTGCGGTTGCATCGCGATAGTAGTCGAAGCGCACCTCGTCGAAGTTGAAGCGGCCACGGTTGATCGGCAGATCGCGTCCCCACCACTCCGGATTGCGCCGGAAGGCGATCGTCCGCCCGGCCTCGAGCGATCCGACGACGTAGGGTCCGCTGCCGATGGGGATCTCGAGCGAGGTCTGCTCGAAGGTCGCCGCATCGACGCGGTGCTTCGGCAGGATGGGCATGAGGCCCAGAAGGAGCGGCGCTTCGCGGTTGCCGTGGCCCTCGAAATCAAAGCGGATGGCATGCGGTGGCTGGACCGTCGCCTTGGCGACAGTCCGGTAATGGGCACGCATGAAGGGCGGCCCCTTGTCCTTGAGCTGCTCCCAGGAGAAGTGCACGTCATCGGGCGTCACGGGCTTGCCGTCGGAGAAGCGCGCGCGAGGATCGATGTGAAAAGTGATGAAGCTGCGGTCAGCCGGCACCTCGATCGACCGGGCGAGGAGGCCGTAGAGCGAGAAAGGCTCATCGAGCGAGCGTGCGAGCAGGCTCTCGTAGACGTAGTCGCGCAAACCCGCCGCAGCGACGCCGCGGATGATGAAGGGCGTGAGGCTGTCGAAGGAGCCATGCTGACCGAGTACGATCCGCCCGCCCTTTGGCGCGGCGGGATTGACATAGGGGAGATGCGGGAAGTCTGCCGGCAGCGCCGGCGCACCGTGCATGGCAATGCCGTGCCGCTGCTCGGCCGAAACAGTGCCGCTGCCAAACACGAGCGCCAGGAGCAGCGCACAAAGGACCGTACACGTCCCGGTCCATCCGCCGGAACTCATGCTCCGCCCGCGCGCAATTGGCGCTTCAGTTGCCCTCCAGCCCATGGCGGACACATGCACGGCGATCGGGGCGGGATCAAGTCTCGCCCCATCTTTCCTCCTTGGAACGACTTCAACTTCGGAGCCTCCGCGCTCATGTCACCGAGGCAAATTGAACGCTGCAGTTGCCAGAACGCCACGGTGTTCCCGGCATCGCCTGTGCGCGACGACACAAGCCGGAGACCACGTCACGGGAATGCCGTATTCGGGCCCTTAGTGCCGGGCAACAGGCGACGGACTGAGCGCGTGACGGCGCCGGCGCGCCGCTGATCGCCAAAGGCCGGTGAGGCTCGACGATCAAGAGGATACCGGCCGCGTGGCCGCTCTGCAGGACGAGGGTTCGGGAACAATGATCGAGACGACTCGGGTTTTCGGGTGGCTGTCGAATAGCGCACGCGCCGTGACGGTGGCGGTCTGTGCGCTCGCCATTGCGTCGGGCGCGGCGCTGGCTCAGCAGCCCGCCAAGAAGGATCAGAAGGACCAGAAAAAGGCAGCGCCGGCAGCGAAGAAGGAGCAGCCCGCTGCTGCGCCGCAGGCAGGGGGCGAGAAGCCGCAGAGCGCGTGGGTCAAGCTGTGCGAGAAGGCCCCCATTGTGCTTCGCGACAAGGAAGGCAAGCCGACGCGCGAGCAGCGCAACATCTGCCTCACGCACCATGAGCGCCTCGACGGCAACACGGGTCTCGTCCTGGTTTCGGCCGCCCTGCGTCAGGTCGAGGGCGAGGAGAAGCAGCACCTGATGCTGATGGTGCCGCTCGGCATGGCGATCGGACCGGGCCTGCGCGCCACGATCTACAACGCCGATATGTGGGACAAGATCCAGAAGAGCGAGAAGTTCGACGACAGCAAGCTCGAGCCGATCAAGTTCAACTACACGCTCTGCCATCCGGCCGGCTGCACGGCCGAGATCGAGGCCACCAAGGAGATCATCGAGGGCTTCAAGGCCGGTGCCGGCCTCATGGTCCTCGCGATCAATGCGCAGGGTCAGATCGTGGCCTTCCCGGTGCCGCTGACGGGCTTCTCGGAAGCCCTCGACGGCCAGCCCATCGACAATCAGAAGTATTCCGAAGCGCGCAAGGCTCTCATGACACAGATTGCCGAGCGCCAGCAGCAGCTCGCCGAGGAGGCGCGCAAGCGCCAGGCAGAGGCAGCGGCCGCTGCGAAGGACGGCAAGGCACCTCCCGCTCCGGCGGCGCCGGCCCAAAAGAAGTAGGCCGCAGCACCTCGCGACCTTCCTGATGCAAAAGCCCTCCCAGGGATCGCTGGGAGGGCTTTTCTATGTCCGGCCGACGGGCGCGCCCGGGCCTGTGCGCGCTCAATTCGCGAAGCGGAAGTGCATGACATCGCCGTCCTGGACCACGTAGTCCTTGCCCTCGAGGCGCATCTTGCCTGCATCGCGGCATCCCGCCTCACCCTTGTAGGCGACATAGTCGGCGTACGCGATCGTCTCGGCGCGAATGAAGCCCTTCTCGAAGTCCGTGTGAATGACGCCCGCGGCCTGCGGCGCCCGCGTGCCGCGCTCGACCGTCCAGGCGCGTGCCTCCTTCGGCCCGACCGTAAAGAAGGTCACGAGATCGAGGAGGTTGTACCCCGCGCGGATCAGGCGGTTCAGGCCCGGCTCATCGAGCCCCATCTCGGAGAGGAAATCCTGGCGCTCGTCGGCGGGGAGGCCGGCGAGTTCCGATTCGATCTTGGCGGAAATCGCGACGACGGCTGCGCCTTCGACCTTGGCGCGCTCAGCAACGGCCGCGGAAAAGCGATTGCCCGCTGATGCCGAGGCTTCATCGACATTGCAGACATAGAGCACCGGCTTCGCCGTGAGCAGCTGCAGCGCGCGGAAGGCCTGGCGATCCTCATCGGGGACGACGGCGGTTCGCGCGGGCTTGCCCTCGCGGAGCGGCACCAGCGCGAGTTGCATCAGCGCGACCTGCGCCGCCGCGTCCTTGTCGCCGCTCTTTGCGCGCTTCTCGACGGTCGAGAGGCGGCGCTCCAGGCTCTCCATGTCGGCGAGCATCAGCTCGGTTTCGACCACCTCGGCGTCGGCAAGCGGATCTATGCGATTGGCGACGTGCGTGATGTCATCATCCTCGAAGCAGCGCAGCACGTAGGCGACCGCATCGACCTCGCGGATGTGAGCGAGGAACTTGTTGCCGAGCCCTTCCCCGCGCGAGGCCCCCTTCACGAGCCCGGCAATGTCGACGAAAGTCAGCCGTGTCGGAATGATGTCGCCGGACTTGGCGATACCCGCGAGCTCGTCGAGGCGCGGATCTGGAACGCCGACCTCGCCGACGTTCGGCTCGATAGTGCAGAACGGGTAGTTCGCTGCCTCGGCGGCGGCCGTCTGCGTAAGCGCATTGAAAAGGGTGGACTTGCCCACATTGGGCAAGCCGACAATCCCGCATTTGAAGCCCATGAATCGGTCCTTGGATCAATCTTTCGGGCGGCGCTTGGCCAGCCAGTTCTTCAGGTTCTCGGCGAGTGCGGTCGCGCGCTTGGAGGCGCGCTCGCCCGCTGGATGCGCACTGCGCTCGGCGTGCCGCTCGGCAGGTGGTGCGCCGTCCGGACTGCGCCGCTGTTTCGGCGTCTCCTCCTCGTCCTCGCGCGCGAGAGCCCGCGCGACGTCGGTCAGAAAGCGCGGCGCATCATCGGCGACGAGGCGCGGCACAGCATCTGCAATCGC